>JAAYTR010000179.1 GCA_012523685.1 Clostridiaceae bacterium
TACTACTTATGGCACTAACAATTACTCTTATCTCAGGTTGCGGCGGCTCTGCAAACGCTAATGAAATAAGAATTGGTATCAACTATGAGCTAACCGGTGGAGTTGCTTCCTATGGGCAGGCTTCAGTTGAAGGTATTGAGCTTGCAATTGAAGAAATCAATGCTGCCGGCGGGATTAACGGAAAACAAATTAAAGCCATCAAATACGACAATAAATCTGATAAATCACAAGCTACTACCCTTGCAACAAAACTCATGACCCAGGATAAAGTTGTAGCTGTACTCGGTCCGGCAACATCAGGTGCATTTAAAGCTACAATTCCTGAAGCTATAAAGAATAAAGTTGTTGTTGCATCCGGATCAGCAACAGACGATGCAGTAACAGTAGATGAAAGCGGAGTCAAGGAATTTGCTTTCCGTATCTGTTTTACAGACAGCTATCAGGGAACAGCTATGGCAAACTATGCTTTAAACAATATGTCAGCAACCAAAGCTGCTATTATTATGGATAACTCCAGTGACTATGCCAAAGGTCTGGCATCAAACTTTAAAAAAACCTTTGAAGAAGGCGGCGGTACAATTGTTGCTACTGAAGCTTTTGTTGCAGGTGATACCGACTTTAATGCGATTCTGACAAAGATTAAAGGACAAGATTATGACGTTATCTTCCTTCCTGGCTACTACGAAGAAGCAGGCCTTATCATCCGTCAAGCCCGCGATCAGGGAATTAATACGCCTATTCTCGGTGCTGACGGTTTCGGCGCTCCTGAACTTGTCGATCTTGCCGGAGCTGATGCTTTGAATGATGTTTATTTTTCCGCACATTTTTCCTCTCTTGATAAAGATCCCGCAGTTGCAGATTTTATTGAGAATTTTAAAGCTAAATATGGTAAAGAGCCCGATCAGTTCGCAGCACTGGGCTATGACCTTGCAATGTTTGTAGCGGATGGTATCAAGCGTGCAGGAAGTACAGATACTGTAGCTATTAAGGATGCACTGGCAGCCACCAAGGACTTTGCAGGTATTACCGGTTCTTTCAGTATGGATGAAAACCATAATCCTGTTAAGGCTGTTGTTGTTGTAGGTATTGAAAACGGCGTCCACGCTTCCAGCGAAAGGGTTGCCCAATAGTATTAAATTATAGTACAATCTAAGATGTCAGACATCTTAAAATCTGTTATAAGTGGGGTCAACACTGCCCCCACTTATACATATTTATTACAGCAAACTAACATCGTCGGAAAAGCACAATTTTAAGAAAAAAGACTGGCTTGTTGAAGGAAGGGAAAACAATTGGAACAGCTATTTCAGCAGATTATTAACGGAATATCCCTTGGAAGTATATATGCGCTGATTGCTCTTGGTTATACCATGGTATACGGCATTATTAAGCTGATTAACTTTGCTCATAGTGATATATATATGCTGGGAGCTTTTATAGGCTATTTTTCCATGACAACACTTAAACTTGGTTTTGTACCATCTCTGTTATTATCCATGCTTTTTTGCACCATTATTGGCGTTGTCATAGAAAAGGTGGCCTATAAACCTTTGAGAAATGCCACCAGAATTGCTGTACTTATTACCGCAATAGGTGTATCACTTTTTATAGAATATACTACCATGGCTATTGCGGGAGCAGGTGTAAGAGCCTATCCCCAAATGACCGGGTTTTTAACTGGAGCCTACAGACTTGGAAGTATTAATATTACTGTACATCAGATAGTTATTGTGAGTATTACAATAATTCTTATGGTATCACTTCAGTTTATTGTAAAGAAAACAAGAATAGGTAAAGCAATGCGAGCAGTATCCCTTGATAGAGATGCTGCTGAGTTGATGGGCATTAATGTTGATACAACTATCTCCTTTACCTTCGCTTTAGGTTCAGCTTTAGCCGGAGCTGCGGGTATTTTGGTTGGAATATACTACAACTCAATTAACCCGCTTATGGGTATGCTTCCAGGCATTAAAGCCTTTGTCGCTGCCGTTTTTGGCGGTATTGGCATAATTCCCGGTGCTATGATTGGTGGTTATTTTATCGGTATTGTAGAAGTTTTTGTATCAGGATACGGCAATTCATTGTACAGAGACGGTGTTGTGTTTGCTATTCTGATTCTTGTTCTGATAATCAAACCCACCGGACTATTAGGCAAAAATTCAAGAGAGAAGGTGTAATTTAAGTTGAAAGAATTATTTAAAACCAATTGGATAAAAACGCTAGTTTCGCTTATATTAACCTTCGTTGTTATTCAGTTGTTGATATCGCTTAATATTATTAATAGTTATTTGCAAACAACCCTGGCAACCATTTGCATTAATATAATTCTGGCAGTAAGCCTTAACCTGATAACAGGTTTTACCGGACAATTTTCATTGGGTCATGCCGGATTTATGTCAATAGGAGCATATGTGTGTGCACTAATAACTTTAAAAACCCCAACTATTCCAGGTTTTATTATAGGTGTCCTGGCAGGTGCCTTTACCGCAGCTGTTATAGGGGTTCTGGTAGGCTTGCCTACGCTTCGTCTCAGAGGGGATTACCTTGCAATAGCTACTTTGGGTATGGCAGAGATAATTCGTATCATACTACTTAATATGGACAGCATTACAAACGGCGCTGCAGGTTTACAGGACATTCCTCAGTTTATAAACTGGAGATGGCTGTTTTTATACACTGCAGGTACAATCCTTATTATTTCAAACTTTATCAGATCTTCTCACGGTCGGGCATGTATCTCGATTCGTGAAGATGAAATAGCATCTGAAGCTATGGGTATCAATTCTACCAGATATAAGGTAACAGCCTTTACCATCGGTGCCTTCTTTGCCGGAATTGCGGGGGCCTTGTATGCTTCTACCTTTAATTTTATAGATCCAAAGATCTTCGGGTTTTCTAAATCAATTGATATCCTGGTAATTGTTGTTTTAGGTGGACTGGGCAGTTTATCCGGATCAATTATAGCTGCAATCCTATTAGGGATTATAACTACCTATTTACAAGCATTTGCCAATATCCAGATGATACTCTACTCTCTGCTGCTGATAATCATAATGATATTCAGGCCTCAGGGATTAATGGGCTCAAAGGAACTGTCCCTTTCAATATTCAGCAAACTTGGTGATAGTTTTAAATCGAAGAAGGGGAGGGTTTAGAATGCCAATATTAAGTGTAAAAAAACTGACTAAATCCTTTGGTGGTTTAACCGCAGTTTCAAATGTTAATATGGAAATTAATGAAGGTGAATTAGTCGGCTTGATCGGCCCCAACGGTGCAGGAAAAACAACATTGTTTAATCTGTTAACCGGAGTTTATATACCATCATCAGGTACTATTTCCCTTAACATCAATGGAACAACTAAATCTCTGGGAGGATTGAAGCCCTACATCATCTGTAAAAATGGTGTAGCCAGAACGTTTCAAAATATACGACTGTTTAAGGATTTGACTGTACTTGATAATGTTCGTATCGCCATGCATAAAAATGTTAAGTACGGCTTATTTTCAA
>JAAYTR010000014.1 GCA_012523685.1 Clostridiaceae bacterium
AGAAACGCTTTCTAATCAAAGCGAGCCGTTTAATGAGTCCCTTCGATTGAAGACCTCGGTAAGAAATCTGGTCGCTTTTTCTGTTAAAGATGATGCTCTTTGGAGTTTTACCTCATATAGGCTTGCTAATGAGGGCTCTTTAGCTCACTCTCAACTTCATGCAATAAACAGGGCAAAAGGAAATTATGTTTCGGAGGTTCATCTATCACACTCCTTTGAAATAATGGGCTGTATTTTAGAATTAAGCGGAAGAGCAGACGGGATTTGGAGACTTAATGACAAAGTCATTATTCATGAGATAAAAACTTCTGCAACGCCACTATCCGAAATACATGAAAACTTCAGTGAAGCGCATTGGGCTCAGGGTAAATGTTATGCCTACCTTTTATCTGTTACGGAAGATATCAGTGAAGTTACCGTACGCCTCACATATTATGACCGGGAAAAAAATGAAGAGAAGTCCTTTGATAAAACATTTAAACGGGACAGGCTGCAACGTTTTATTAAAACGCTTATCCATCCATATATTGCCTGGGTGCGTTCTCAAGAAAAATGGAAGGCAACTCGGAATATATCAATTGAAAACATTATTTTTCCCTATCCGTCTTATAGGAAGGGTCAAAAACTTCTTGCTTATAATACCTATAAATGTATAGAGGATGGAAAACGCCTTTTCGTCCAGGCCCCCACGGGAATAGGAAAAACTATGGGTGTTCTTTATCCGTCAATAAAGGCACTTGGTGAAGGAAAAGTGGACAGGCTTTTTTACGCCACCGCCAAAACCACTACGAGAGGCATAGCTGAAACAGCATATAATATTCTGGCCGAACAAGGCCTGCGTCTAAAAGTTCTGACTCTTACCGCAAAAGAGAAGATATGTCTCAATGATGAAAAGAATTGCACTCCCGACAAATGCCCGTTTATTCTGGGCTATATGTCCCGTTCCCGAAAGATAGTAAAAGATCTGCTTAAGAAGCATGACTTCTTTCCCAGGGAAGTAATTACTCAAGCCGGATTACGCCATGGAATCTGTCCCTTTGAGCTTAGCCTTGATTTGGCTCTCAGTTGCGATCTTATAATATGTGACTATAATTATATTTTTGATCCCAGAGTATATTTGAGACGTTTCTTTGAACAAAAGGAACGTGAAAACTATCATATTATGATAGACGAAGCCCACAATCTTTTTGATCGCGCCAGAGGCATGTATTCTGCAGAATTGAATGTCCGGTTGCTTTTGGATATATCAAAGGAAATAAAAAAGGATTTACCTGTAATAAATAAAGCATTGATTAAGCTCAGGAAAGAACTTTCTGTATTGGAAAAGCAAGCTGGTGAACTTGTTTCAGAGGCAGGAGGCGTAAAATACAACACGGGTCATAATGCCCCTGAAAGTCTTAAAGCTCCCCTTGGAGAATTCATAACTGCTGCAGAAAGCTGGGTTTCCGGAGAAAGAGACGAAGAACCGTACACCGATAAGCTGGTAAATCTTTTCTTTGATATTCTGCATTTTAAAAATATCCTTGAAATATACTCGGCCAATTATCGTACGCTGATAACCGGAAAAAAAACAGGATTCAGTTTAAAATTAGTCTGTCTCGACCCCGGTTCCATGTTAGACCGTAGAATGTCTGCCGCAAAG
>JAAYTR010000180.1 GCA_012523685.1 Clostridiaceae bacterium
AGGATGACAGTAGGGCGCTGTGTCCCGTTCAGAATATCAATTTGTGCAAACGTAATTAAAGCGGAGCATGGACTGCGTAGCGGGCACGACTAGAAACTGGATGTTGGAAATGGAGTGCTAAATCGCAGTAAACTACAGCCGCTCCCCTGTTGATCCTTTGCTAAACGTTTCATCATGACATTGGTGGTGCTGTTTCTCGTTTAGTATTATCTCCAGCAGTCTGATTCTTCATTTTATCGATTAAATTTTCAAATGCCATATAAAAGGATGGTATAACAATAAGTGTTATTAGTGTTGATACAGTCAGGCCGCCTATTATTACTATAGCCAGCGGTATTTGAATTTCACTTCCTTCCTTTCCCGACATTGCCATTGGGAGCATACCAAGTATTGTTGTAAGCGTTGTCATTAAAATTGGCCTAAGCCTTAAAGGCCCTGATTTGATTATTGCTTCTTTAGCACTCATTCCTTCTTTTCGGCTCTGATTTATGCTGTCAACCAGAACAATAGCGTTATCCACCACTATACCTACCAGTATAATTATTCCTACAAACGCAGGTATACTTAATGTTTTACCTGTTATTAATAAAGCCAATAAGGCTCCGGTAAGCGCTAAAGGAACCGTCAACAATATGGTAAACGGGTGAAGAAATGATTCAAATTGGGCAGCTAATAGCATATATACTATTATAACCGACAGTATAAGTGCATCTAAAAGAGCATCAAAAGAATCAATAAAATCTCTTTGCTGTCCTGCGTAGGAATAGGAGTATCCTGAAGGAAAATTATATTCTGAAAACAATTTATCAATATCTGCGGTTACTTTGTTTATAGATTTGTCCTTTAGATCTGCTGTAATTGAAACTGTTTTCTTTTGGTCATTTCTCAGAATATTTGGCACCGACCTTTCCAGCTGAATCTCGGCGAGCTCCATTAATGGGATGCTTACCCCTCTGGGACTCTGTATGGAGATGTTTTTTAGATCCTCAATACTGGACGGCTTATTGCCAAATGTGCATATCACCACGTCAATATCTGCCCCTCTATATTCATATCTTGTTGTTATGATCCCGTTTACACCTGTTCTTACAGCCTGGCCGACCTGAGCGGTTGTAAGCCCGTATAAAAGCACTTTATCTCTGTCAATTTTTATTAAAGCCTCTTCTACTTCTTCGTCTATGGTACTTTCAGGCTCTTCTATACCCTTAATGTTTTTTAACATTTCCATTAAATCTGAAGAAATCTTTTTAAGAGTGTCTGTATCTTCACCTGAGACTCTTATATCTACAGCACTGTACCCTATAGAAAATCCCATTACCCTGCTTTCTTCATTTACTTTTATTTTTGCGCCTGCAATATTTTTTAGCTTATTTCTTATGTCAGAGGATATTTGTGCAATTGTTCTACTACGCTTTTCAACACTTCCGACATCCACTGATATAGCAGCTTTTTCTGTAGTTGATCTGTCAAATACATAACCTGAATTCCCAATTGTCATACTGATACTTTGTACTTCAGGTATCTCTTTAATAAAATCCTGAACTATAAAAGCCATTTCATTCGCTTCCGCAAGTGTGCTTCCCTTAGGTAAAACAGCTTCAATTAAAATTATTCCTTCATCCATAGACGGAAAGTATTCAAACCCAACCACTGCCAGGGAAAACAGTGACAGTAAAAATAAAATAATTGCAATGCCTATAACAGTTTTGCACCGGTTTAGTGATGTTCTTAACAGCTTTTCATATTTTCGTGCCACAATACTGTAAAAAGAATCCCAAAGATCAAAAAGCTTTGAAAGGAAGGATTTTTTTCTTCCATACTCTATGCTTAGAATTTTTGATGCCATCATAGGTAGAAATGTTATTGCCACAAGCAAGGATGCCATAAGGGAAAAGGTTATTACAAGGCCCATTTCCTTAAATACTTTACCAGTCATTCCTTCAACAAAAATAATAGGCACAAAGACTATTACAGTAGTTAAAGTTGACGCAGTGATAGATAACATAACTTCTTTTGCTCCTAATTCGGCAGCACGTACCATTTCCATGCCTTGGCGGCGATGCCTGTAAATATTTTCTAACACTACTATAGAATTATCTACCATCATACCTACTCCCAGTGCAAATCCGGCAAGGGAGATAAGATTAAGACTGATTCCTGAAAAATACATCAATACAAAGGACGCAACTATCGAAACCGGCATAGAAACTGCTATTATCGATGGTGCCCTAATATTCCTTAAAAATAAATAAAGAATCAATACAGCCAGTAGACCGCCCTGAATAGCTGATTCAGTAACGGTATTTAATGCCTGCTCAATGTAAGTTGAGCTGTCGTAAATAATTTTGAAATTCAATTCTTCATAGATTTCGCTTAACTTTTTAACCTCTTTTTTGAGTTCTCTGCACACCTGAACAGTATTTGCATTACTCTGCTTCTGCACAGAAATATTTAATGCCCTGACACCGTTAATAAAGCTCTCGCTGGTCCTTTCTTTCTGATTAATGCTGATATTGGCTATATCCTTTAATGAAACAATCGTACCCGAATTAACGGGAATACTGAGATTTCTTAATTCATCCAGGCTTTTAAACTGGCCAATTGTTTTTAAATATATAGACATCCCTGCAGAATCAATACTCCCCGCAGGCATATTAAGATTTTCAGTCATAATGTACTGAGATATTGAATATTCACTTAAACCATATAGATTAAGGCGCTCTGGAATCAGCTCTATCCTTACTTCTGATTCTATACCTCCCGATAGTTTAGCTGATGCTACACCACTGATTCTCTCCAATGTGTTAATTATGTGATCTTCAACTATCCTGGTAAGACTCTCGATCTCCATTTCAGAGGTTATGCCAATTTCAAATGTGGATTGGAAATTATTCGGGTCTATGCGCATAACCATAATATCCTCCACTCCCTGCGGCAAATAAGCTTTGGCTAAATCAATTTTTTCCCGCATCTCCAGAGTAGCAAAATTCATATCGGTATTATCATTAAAATAGAGTATGCACAAACAATATTCGCTTGTGGAAACAGTTTCAATGGATTTTAGCTCCGATACGGTAGTAAGTGCTTCTTCAAAAGGCTTCGTTATAAGTCTTTCTATTTCCTTTGGACCTGCACCTTCATATCTGGCAGTAACCACTGCTACAGGCATGTTTAAATCGGGCAGTAAATCAAGCTTTAATTTTGAAAGAGAGACCACACCAATAAGACTTATTGACAGAATTATCATAATAATTGCAATGGGACGACGTATGGCAACACCGGGCAAGCTCATTATAAATCCTCCTGTGACACAATAACAGGATCGTTATGTTTCAGAAAATGTTGTCCTTTTACAATTATGAAATCACCAGTCTCAAGTCCTTTAGTAATCTCAACAAAGTCATTATTGCTTATACCGGTGTCAACAAATCTTTTTACTGCTTTATTATCTTCTACCGTAAACACATATTTTCCGCTATCTTCAGAAAGTACGGAGTTTAGTGGCGCTATAACAATATTCTCCCGTTTTTCTATCAATATATCGACCTTTGCTGTCATTCCGGGCTTAATTAAATTATTCTTGTTGGGAACATCAATTAAAACAACATATGAAAATGTCTTATCATCCATGATCGGGCTGACTGAGGTGATTTTTCCTGTAAAAAAGCCTGTTTTAGCAGAAGGGATTATTATTTTTAATTCATTGCCTTTACGAATTTTATTTATCACCTGTTCAGTGACTGAGATTGCAATCTGTAGAGTATCGTTGCCGCTAATAACATAAGGTGCCATAGTATTAGAAACAAGTGCACCCTCAAAAATATCCTTTAAAACAACTACTCCGTCAATTGGAGATCTCACATCAGCATATTTTAGCTGTTGGTTTGCAATCTCTATTTGAATTTTTATAGCGTTGTAAGATGCCCGGGCTTGTTCCAGCTGCTGTTTTGACAGCTCTATTGCTTCTTCAGATAATTTGCTTATAAACAGCTGATAGGCATTGTCAGCTGTTCGCAAAGCATTTCTTGTCTGTTCAAACTGGTTTTTTATCTCATAGTATTTTAAGCTGTTAATTATTTTTGTTTCATATAAGATTGTTGCCGAGTCAAAAGCCCTTTTTGCTGCAGTATAGTTGTGCTCAGCACTTGTAAGTGCTGATTCCAGCTGAAGCCTTTGACTTTCATAACCGCTTCCCATTGCTGATATTACTGCATTCTCAGCAAGAGAAATGTTTGCTTTGGCTACTTTGAGTTGCTCTTCCAGTACTTTAATATTGGATTTAATTTCTGTACTGTCAATGCTAAACAGTATATCGCCTTTTGCCACTCTGTCTCCAACTTCAAAGTTAGCGGCTAAAACTCTGCCTGGAATTGGCGATACAACATAAACAAGATTTTTTGGTTTTATTATTCCTTTATATTGTGTAATATGCTCAAGGCTGCCTCTTTGAACAGGCTTAATGATTACAGGTATAATATCAGTTTTTTCTTCGTTATGTTGTTGTGTTTTATCACACGATGAAAAAGAAAAAATCAGAACAAGAAGAATTAAACTTAGGATTAACCCATACCCAAAGCCTTTTTTGTATAGCATCTTATCTGTCCTCTCAAATAGTATAAGTGGAAATTAGCGTATACAATAAGTATTGATTTTTTTGGGTTAGTTTAATCTTAATTATAAGTTATTTTTCAGATTGTTATAAACTGACAGCTTGTACAAACGTAATTTTAGCGGCGCAGCAGGCTGCAGCCGCTAAAATTGTATACGTTTTGCTCAGGATTATTTCTGATAAATATATTTTGCAAATACAGAGTCAGGACTTATTATTATCGTAGTGTCCTCGTCTATTACTTCCTTATAGGTTTGAAGGGTTTTCCAGAACCCGTAGAATTCCGGATCCACATTATAAGCTTCTGCATATATTTTTAATGCCTCAGCATCGCCCTCACCCATTAGCTTCTGAGCCTGCTCATATGCCTGCGCCTCAATAACGGTTGCCCTGTTATTTGCCTCGGCACGAATTTTACGGGCTTCCTTTTGACCGTCTGCTCTATATTTTGTAGCAACTGCTTCCCTTTCAGATCTCATCTGCTCATAAATACTGGGCTTTGTAGCATCCGGGAACTCTGTTCTCTTGATTCTGATATCTACAATCTTTACCCCATAGCTTTCAAGCTGGTCATTCACATAGTTCTCAACATTATTAAGCATTGTAAACATATAATCTTTATCAGCAATCAATATATGGGCATCAATCTTACCGATTTCCTCTCTCATTTTTGAATAGATTACCTCGTCTATTCTTTGATGAGCGGCACCCTGTGTACCAATGTTAACCATGAATGTTGCCGGATTGATAATTTTCCATTGAGCAAAATTATCAATAAAAATAGTTTTCTTGTCCAATGTTGTAACTTCTTCGGCAGATGTATCATATGTTATGAGCTTATTAGAAAAGTGCTTTACACTTTGTATAAAAGGAATCTTGAAAAACAGCCCCTTGCCCTGTTGTATCTTTATATTTGCAAATCTGGGATCATCTTTTAAAGCTTGTATCGACGGATCGTTAATATCGTCGACTATGATTCTCACAATTTTATCAAACTGAGTAACTGCCGCCTGTTCAGTTTCATTTACAGTAAAGGTAAATGAAGATAATATTATAAGAACAACTATAATTAATGCCGCTATTACTCCTGCGCTCTTTAATATACCGTTTATTTTATCAAAATTTATAGGAATATTTTGTTTTTGTTGATTTTTATACTGCTGTTGAAAACTACTGAAATTATCCATATCGTACCTCCTTATTCCCCTACATTAACTGTTCCGCCTTCTAAAGGCAGGAAGCGCAATGTGTTTCCCGAATCATTCATTATGTAAATCTTTGCTTTTGGCAGAACCTCCTGCATAGTTTCAAGATACATACGAGTCCGTGTTACATCCGGACCTAGTTCAAAGTTCTTATACACCTGGGTAAAGTTTTCCACATCACCTTTTGCTTCAGATATGCGCTTCTCCTTATATGCATTTGCTTCATTAAGAATTTCCTGAACCCTTGCTTCAGCTGCAGGAACTATCTCGTTTGCTTCCTTCTTTGCCTCATTAATATAACGGTTCATGTCCTCTCTTGCCTTAATAACGTCATTAAATGCGTCCTCGACTTCTACCGGTGCATATACCGCCTGCAGTGCAACATTTTTTATGGATATTCCCATTTGATATTCATTACATATATTCTGTAAATCTTCCTTAATCTCGCTTTGTATTTTATCCTTCTGGTCTGTTAAGACATTATCCAGCTTATGGTTGGCAACGACACGGCGTACAGATGACTCGGCCGCCATTTTAAGTGTGTTAAAAACATCATCAACATTAAAAACAAAGTCTTTAACATTGGATATTCTATACTGTATAACAGTTTCAGCATTTACAAGGCTCTCATCACCGGTAATCATCAGTGCTTCTGAAGGAATGTCACTAAATGTTGAGGTTGTAGTGTTATCGCCTATATTCTGAGTTCTGAACCCTAACTCTATAGTACGCAGGGTTTCAGTCTTAACAATTTCCACCTTCTGAATCGGATAAGGCAGATGCCAATGTAATCCGGCTTCCTCAATAGTATCAACATAGCGGCCAAATTGTGTTAACACAGCTTTTTCACCGCCATCTGATTTAAGGGTATATACTCCTGTAAGGCACCATATACCCGCAAGTATTGCCACAAGGGGAATCAGTAATTTTAGTCCTAATTTTTTCATTTACAGCTCTCCTTTAATTGATTTTTTATACTTAAGCATAAAATCATATGCCATTAAACAATGGTTAATATTTTATTTGTTGATGTTGCTGCTTTTATAAGATATTCTTTATGTTTTTGTTATACCAGTTAATTGGAATGACTGATAAAGACATCAGTATAAACTGTTTTTAATATTTCCGATTTCTTCTAATGCTCTGTTTGAAACCTTGTTATACCGTTCCTTCTTATTTTTGATTTTTTCTTTCAGAGGATCAATAATCCCAAAATTAATATTCATAGGTTGAAATTTATTTGATGACGGATTTGAAATATATCTGGCTAA
>JAAYTR010000181.1 GCA_012523685.1 Clostridiaceae bacterium
AATAAAAAAGGCTCCTGGTATTAATCTGCGCACACTCACCTAAAACGTTATTATTATCATGGAACGCTTTAATAATTTTCCTCTTAATGGCTGCAAATGACCAAGTCGTTTTCTGAGAGCTTTTTATTTATGTCACCCCCATCTAATATTGCAATAACTTGTTTTTTCTATTTCGACTTTTTAACGTTATCTGGCCTTTGTTCAAATTATGTTTTAAAAACTATACCTGTTTATTCTCGCTTTTAGCTCCGGAATATACTATTCCGGTTGCGCCGTCCATGGTAACGGTTATTCCGCTTCTTAAGACCTGTGTTGCGTGCTCGGCACCGCATATTACGGGAATATCGAGACTTAGCCCTACTATTGCCGCATGGGATGAAAGACCGTCTTTTTCGGTGATAATTCCTTTGGCCCTTCTTAATAACCCCATCAGCTTATTGGTAGTTTCAGGTATAACAAGAATTTCTCCACCGTTAAAATTCTGAATTGCTTCTTCTTCATTTTTGCATACGCACAGGGTTCCAATTGCAGACTTTTGTGTTACACCCGTTCCTTTAAGCAGAATATCACCAACTATATGAACCTTTAATATATTTGTCATTCCGGGAATTCCCATTGGAAGCCCTGCCGTCAGGACAACCAGATCCCCGCTTTTAACTATACCTTTTTCCACGGCCTTTTCAACTGCATGCTCAAAAAGTTCATCGCTGGTTTGTTTTTCTTCAAATAAAACCGGAGTAACGCCCCAGGACATGGATAACTGCCTGCAGACTTTTTCATTGGTTGTGCATCCAATAATAGGACATGCAGGTCTGAATTTGGATATCATACGGGCTGTTGTTCCGGACACGGTAAGCGTAAGGATAGCTGCCGCGTCCAAATCATGAGCCGTGGTACAGGTAGCATGACTGATGGCATTTGTAACATTTGATATGGATTCGGTAAGCTCTATTTGATGAAAGCGCTTCTTGTAATGAATTGATGCTTCGGTACTTTTAGCAATTTTAGCCATGGTTTTGACACTTTCAACAGGATATTTGCCGATAGATGTCTCACCTGAAAGCATAATAGCGCTTGTTCCATCATAAATAGCATTAGCTACGTCACTTATCTCAGCTCTGGTCGGCCTTGGCTTAAATATCATGGAATCAAGCATCTGTGTCGCAGTAATGGACTTTTTCCCGTGAATCATAGCCTTTTTTATCAGCAGCTTCTGAAGTCTCGGAAGCTCATTATAATCAATTTCAACTCCCATGTCACCGCGGGCTACCATTAAACCATCGCTTACCATGAGAATCTCATCAATATTTTCCACACCTTCGCCATTCTCTATTTTAGCTATAATTTGAATATCCTGGCCGCCATTTTCCTCAAGGATAGTCTTAATATCAATAATATCTGCAGCGCTTCGTGTAAATGAGGCTGCTATGTAATCAAAATCATGCTTAACAGCAAATTTGATATCCTCAATATCCTTATCACTCAGATAAGGCATATCCAGCTTTGCTCCCGGCACATTAAGCCCTTTTTTATCCTTAATAACACCACCGTTAATAACCCGACATGTTACATCGGTTTCCGTTAATTCAGTTACAATCAGTTCAACAAGGCCGTCATCTATAAGTATCCTGTCACCTTTTTTTACAAATTGGGGGAGTTTATTATATGATACAGAAACCTTCTCTTTATTCCCCAAAAGCTCCTGAGTTGTTAAAACAAAGCTTTCGTTGGCGTTAAGCTCTACTTCACCGCTTTTAAATCTGCCAAGCCTGATTTCAGGGCCTTTGGTATC
>JAAYTR010000015.1 GCA_012523685.1 Clostridiaceae bacterium
GTGGGGACGTCGGCAACTTTATTAGTCAACGCATAGCCATTGGAGACGATTATGTACTTATTGCCCGCCTCGACTGTGGTGGCCAGGTCATAGGTGGTCTGGGGCAATTCGGATGCGTATACTGCGGGAACCATTGTGAACATTTGGATGATCATCGTGATGCAACAGAGGATAGCCCAAATTCTTGATGCTTTCTTCATTTTGTTCATCCTTTCTTTGTATAATATTATAGGACCTCATTTCTTTATATATTTTGGCAACAATATATCATGTTATGAAATAAAATACAATAATATGTAAAGCAAGTTATATTTACACTAAAAAGCTATAAGTGAGGGAAATATACATATATTTCCCAAGGAATTTGCTTATAACTCTGTACTATGCAATATTTAATCCATTAATACCAAATAGGTTTTTTATATAAAACTATGCATTTCTGTAGCAGTAAATCCAAGCTGGAGCAATATGCACGTGAGAATGTGAAGTCTCAAAAAAATCGATGCGTTCCCGGGAAATATCATCAATAAATCCGAATCAATAACAACGCTGAAGAAATAAATTAATGAAGTCATGACATAGCTTGAAGACAGCCGAAAATACTGCTGCTGGATCTGACCGAAAGAGAATAGGAATGAGCATTTGTAGTAAATAACTTAGTCAATTCAGAAAAAGCCTTTGAGTCTAACGATGACATTCAATGGCTTTTTTATTTGGTGGAATAATAATCTGTTTTTATTCATTAAATATAAACATAAACATGTCCAAACTCTTATAGAATTAACGGATTATGAACAGCAAACCATCAGACTATTATTTTAGAGGAGGTATTTAATATGAAGAAGATCATTAATGAAGTCGCTAAAGTTGAAGATCAGATGATACAGGGCATGATAAAAGCTTATCCGAAGCATATCCAAAAGCTTGATTGCGGAAATGTAGTGGTGAGAGCGAAGAAGAAAGAAGGAAAAGTCGCGTTAATTAGCGGTGGCGGAAGCGGACATGAACCAGCGCATGGTGGATTTGTCGGAGAAGGTATGTTGGATGCTGCAGTTGCAGGTACTGTATTCACTTCACCAACACCTGACCAGATTTATGAAGGAATAAAGGCCATTAGTACCGATAAGGGTGTTCTTATGGTAATCAAAAACTATACCGGTGATGTTATGAATTTTGAAATGGCAGCAGAGATGGCCCAGGCAGAGGGAGTCAGCATAAAACAGGTAGTCGTAAATGATGATGTAGCGGTAAAAGACAGTTTGTATACTGTTGGGCGCCGGGGGGTAGCCGGTACCATATTCGTACATAAAATCGCCGGCGCGAAAGCGGAAGAAGGAGCAGATCTTGATGCGGTCCAGGCAACCGCTCAGAAGGTTATCGATAACGTAAGAACCATGGGTATGGCAATTAAACCATGTATTGTCCCTGCATCAGGAAAGCCCGGATTTGAGCTTTCTGATGATGAGATGGAAGTCGGTATTGGTATCCATGGAGAGCCGGGAACTCATAGAGAAC
>JAAYTR010000182.1 GCA_012523685.1 Clostridiaceae bacterium
AAACTAATAAAGCTATTTTACCATATAATAGCTTAATAAAACTACCGATTCAATGATTCTGTGTCTATAGCATAATGACCTTACCTGTTATCGAAGATGTCCTCCTTATGGTATAATA
The DNA here is from genome assembly GCA_012523685.1 of Clostridiaceae bacterium. Lineage (GTDB taxonomy): Bacteria > Bacillota > Clostridia > DSM-8532 > DSM-8532 > DTU059. Next base: position 119 of record JAAYTR010000182.1, read on the forward strand.
TTACTCTGTACTGTTTTATTTACTTAGAAAGAATTGCGAGGTGTTGAAATGGAGTGCAGTGAATTGCTGAAAAAGCTTAGTGATATCAGAGCCGTTGCCGGCAGAGAGAATATGGCAACTGAGAAGATTGCTGAGCTTTTTCGGGAGTATTGTGATGATGTAAGCGTTGATGCGTTTTATAATGTAATAGGTTTTAAAAAAGGGCAATCTGAGAATCCAAAAAATGTTCTCGTTACTGCTCACTACGATGAAATCGGTCTTATGGTAACTGGTATAGAAGACAGCGGCTTTTTACGTTTTACAGCCGTCGGCGGTGTTGACGCTAAGGTTATAGGAGCCATGGAAGTTACCGTTCATGGAAAGGAAGATCTTTTCGGAGTTATCGGTGTAAAGCCGCCACATCTTATTCCTCCCGGGGATAAGGACAAAGGCATTAAAATGGAGGACATGAGAATTGATATAGGCTATGGTGGAGAAAAGGCAAGAGAATTAGTAAGCATAGGTGATATGGTCTCATTTAACAGTCCAGCCCGGGAACTATTGAATAATCGAATAGCCGGGAAAAGCATGGACAACAGAAGCGGTGTGGCTGCTCTTATTGAAATATTAAAAGAGCTTCAGAAACTTAAACACGATGATAATGTTTATGTTGTGGCTACAGTCCAGGAGGAGCTTGGCCTTATCGGTGCAATTTGTGCCACATATAACATAAAAGCCGATCTGGGTATTGTAATAGACGTTTGCCACGGTGATATGCCTGATGCGCCAAGTGATGAAGCTTTTCCTTTAGATAAAGGGGTAGCGGTGGCCATAGGCCCCATAATAAGCCGAAAGCATGCCAAGGAATGCATAAAGCTTGCAGATGAAGAAAATATACCTTATCAAATAGACCCGGAAGCCGGAGACACCGGAACAGAAGCGGCAGTACATGCCGTTGCAAGAGAGGGAATCCCTGTAATACTCCTCTCAGTTCCATCCAAATATATGCATACGACTGTGGAAATGGTTTCTGTCAATGATGTTGTTTCTACAGGCAGACTGGCGGCACGTTATATAGCAGGGAGGTCGAAGGAATGAAAGAAGCATTGAATAATTTAAAAAACCTTACTGCCCTGGATGGTGTATCGGGAGAGGAAAAGCCGGTAAGGGACTATATAATTTCAAAAGTAAAGGATTATGTTGATGATTATTATGTTGATAATCTGGGTAATCTGATTACTTATAAAAAAGGCACAGGAAACGGTCCCAAAGTGATGTTAGATGCACATATGGATGAGGTTGGACTAATAATCACTCTCATAAACTCTGATGGTCTGTTAAAATTTCGTACCATTGGTGGGATTGAAGCCAGAGTACTTGTTGGAAAGCGCGTGAGAATAGGAGAAAACGGTGTCCCGGGAGTAATCGGATATAAACCTCTGCACCTTCAAAGCTCTAAAGAAAGAGGGGGGACTGTTGATAAAAAGCAGCTTACAATCGATATTGGGGCAAAGAATAAGGAACAGGCCGAGTCAAAGGTAGAAATCGGCGACTTGGCAGCATTTGAATACAATCCGGTAGAATTCGGGGATAATAAGCTAATGGCTAAGGCTCTGGATGACAGAGTAGGATGTGCTGTCTTAATAGAGCTATTAAAACACAATTATGAGAGTGATATATACGGTTGTTTTACGGTTCAGGAAGAAATCGGCTTAAAGGGTGCTAAGACTGCTACATTTCAGGTAAAGCCCGATTTAGCGCTTATATTAGAAGGCACTACCTGCTATGACGTGCCTGATACCAAGGAATACGGAATGAGTACTATTTGCGGCGGCGGGCCTGCGCTTACCATTATGGACAGGTCGGTAATTACAGACAAGGAATTGGTTAAACATATAACTGATACCGCAAAAGTACATGGCATACCGTATCAGTTTAAAAGAACCATATCTGGGGGTACCAATGCCGGGAGAATCCAAGCAGGCGGTACCGGAGTAAAGGTTGCTATAATTGCGCTTCCTTGCAGATATATACACTCTCCTGTATCGGTTATGGATATAGATGATTTTGAAAATATGATTAAACTATCAAAGAAAGTTTTAGAGACACTTCCGGTGTCAATTACTCTTTATCGTGAACAAGGAGGAAAAGTAAATGTTTGAAATTATAAATAAGCTTACCCGTACATTTGGCCCATCGGGAAATGAGGGAAATGTGGCGGTTTTAATAAGTGAGATGCT
>JAAYTR010000183.1 GCA_012523685.1 Clostridiaceae bacterium
CCGGCAAACGGGTGGACATTTGGCTATACATGTATGGACGGAACAAACCCATTCTTCGTAATACTTGAAAAGACCATCAGAGACGGTGTTGAAGCAAAAGGCGATAAACTGATTACCACTGATCCAGCTAATGATGTTACTCTCCAGATTACACAAATTGAAGACATGATTACCCAGGGCATAGATGCGATTTTCTTGAATCCAGCGGAGGCCGAGGGTATTCTGCCCGCATTGGATATGTTGAAAGAAGCAGGGATACCAATAATCAATTTCGATACCGAAGTGGCAGATTTATCATACTGTGCTTCCTATATTGGATCCGATAACTACAACGCCGGTTTTGTCTGTGGAGAGGATCTTGTAAAGAAAATCCCTGGCGGAGGACCAATCATTATTCTCGACTCTCCGACCATGAATTCAATTAATGACAGAGAAAAAGGCTTTAGAGATGCTATTGAAGGCAAGGGATTTGAAGTAGTTGCAGAACAGGATGCAAAAGGAAATCTTGAAGTTTCCATGGGTCTTGCTGAAGATTTGCTTCAAGCGCATAGTAACGTAGTTGCAATATTCGGTGGAAATGATCCTACTGCTCTTGGTGCCTTGGCAGCCGCAAATGCTGCAGGCCTCACTGATGTCCTTATCTATGGTGTTGACGGGTCCCCGGATATAAAAGCAGAGCTTGCCAGAGGCGATTCACTCATTGAAGGAAGTGGTGCCCAGTCTCCTATCAATATTGCAAAAATTTCTGTAGATGTTATGTATAAGTATCTTGAGGGTCAAAAGGTGGATGACAGATATCCAGTAGAAACCTTCCTGATTACTAATGAAAATGTAGCTCAATATGGAACAGACGGCTGGCAATAATCCAGCGTAAGGGCTGTTGCAAAACGAATCAGCATATAATTTTCAATGTTGGACGTTTTGCAACGCCCTATTTTGCTAAGCTAAGGAAAGAGGGTGATTGGTTGGCCGGTAAGGTTCTACTTCAAATGAAAAATATACATAAAACATTTCCCGGTGTCTACGCTTTGAATGATGTCGATTTTGAACTGAGAGAAGGAGAAGTTCATGCAATTATTGGTGAAAACGGAGCCGGGAAATCAACCCTCATTAAAGTATTAGGCGGAATTCACACTGCTGACCGGGGAGAAATATACATTGAGGGAAAGAAGGTTGAAATTAGAAAAGTTAAAGACGCGCAGGATCATGGGATTGCAATTATACATCAGGAACTGGTACTGGTTCCTCATATGACAGTGGCCGAAAATATCTTTCTTGGCAGAGAGCCTATGAAAGGAAAATTAGTTAATGCATCCCGTATGTATGAACAAGCTCAGGATTTAATTGACAGTTATGACATCAAAGTCAGTGCCAGAACACTAGTCAAGAATTTGACAATTGCGCAGCAGCAAATGGTGGAAATCATCAAGGCAATCTCCTATAATTCGAAAATTCTTGTTATGGATGAACCGACCTCCTCTATTTCTGAAAAGGAAGTAAAGTTTCTCTTTGAAACTATACGGACACTGACAGCAAAAGGGGTAGGTATCATCTATATTTCACATAGAATGAGCGAGCTAAATGAAGTGTGTGACAGGGTTACCGTAATGAGAGATGGTACATGCATCGGCACGAAAAATGTAAATGAAACAACCAACGACGAATTAATCTCTATGATGGTAGGCCGTGAGCTTAAGAATTATTATACCAGAGATTACCTTAAGGATGGAGAAGTTCTAATGCAGTGTAAAAACATCTCTGATAATAAAATGGTCAAGGATGTAAGCTTTGAAATCAAAAAGGGAGAGATTGTCGGATTTGCCGGGCTTGTAGGCGCAGGTAGAAGTGAAGTGATGAAATGTCTGTTTGGGCTGACAAAAGGTTATACGGGAGAAATTTGGATTGAGGGCAGAAAAGTTGATATTAAATCTACTACTCAAGCTATTAAACACGGTATTGCACTGGTGCCCGAGGATCGTAAACAGGAAGGCCTGTATCCTGTTCAAAGTGTTCGATTTAACACCACAATTGCGGTACTGAAGGATTTTATCAAAGGTATTTTGGTGAATCGTCAGAAAGAAGCGGAAATAACCCAGGATTATATAACCAAGATGTCAACAAAGACGACTTCGATAGAGCAGCCAATAGGGAAGCTTTCCGGTGGAAACCAGCAAAAGGTCTTAATAGGCAGGTGGCTTGCTACTTCCCCCAGAATACTGATTCTGGATGAACCGACAAGAGGTGTGGATATTGGCGCAAAATCTGAAATATATGCCATTATGAATCAACTGGCTAAAATGGGAATGGCCATAATTCTCATTTCTTCGGAAATGCCAGAGATAATTAATATGAGTGACCGTATCTACGTCATGTGTGAAGGTAAAATTACCGGGTGTCTTGGTCACGAAGATGTTACACAGGAAAAAATTATGAAATTGGCTGCAAAGTAATTCGTTAAGGAGGAAAAATGTAGATGAACAGGGTGGTCAGTAGAAACAGAAATAACACAAATGTGCTTTTGCAACATGGTGTTGCCCAATGGTTCAAAGATAACCTCGGAATTATTATTGCCCTATTTGTGTTATGCTTTATTCTTTCAGTAAACCCAATAACAAGCCATTCATTTCTGACAATGAAAAACATATTTAATGTATTAAGACAGATTTCTACAAATATGTTTCTGGCCTGTGGTATGACCATGGTAATTATACTTGGAGGCATCGACTTATCAGTAGGTTCAATCATAGCATTGTCAGGATGCCTGGCTGCCGGCGGAGTGGTGCGCTATAACATGCCGCTTTGGGCAGCACTGTTGTTGGGAGTATTGTTAAGTCTGGTTTTCGGAATGTTCAACGGTGTAATTATATCAAAAACCACAATTCCACCATTTATAGTAACTCTTGCCACTATGAATATTGCTAAAGGATTGGCCTATGTGTATACAGG
>JAAYTR010000184.1 GCA_012523685.1 Clostridiaceae bacterium
AAAGAGCCCTCATTAGCAAGCCTATATGAGGTAAAACTCCAAAGAGCATCATCTTTAACAGAAAAAGCGACCAGATTTCTTACCGAGGTCTTCAATCGAAGGGACTCATTAAACGGCTCGCTTTGATTAGAAAGCGTTTCTTTATTATTTGTACTTTTGGCCAAAGTAATCTCCTTATTAAAAACGTAGATTCGCACTCTACTTACTATATTATCAATACTTCTCTCTGCTGAGATGCACCTTTTGCAGAACATATGTTCACATATAGTTTACTTTATAACGGTATGATGGGTCAACGGTCAATATAATTTTAGCATCAATATCCATGGCTGTTATTGGATTTGATTAATATAACTTTAGGCTTTATAATTGTTTTGACAATCGTATATCAATGATTTATACTGTAGTGAGGTTTTAAAGTTTTGGCAGCAGAGTGTGATTTATTAGGTTTAGTTTAACTAAGTATTATAACGGAATCTTTCACATAAGGTAGTGGCATTATGAGAGTGCATCGATTCAATTTTGCCCATATAAATTTGCCAATTAGTATATAAAAGAAAAAGGTGCTTAATCTATTAAGATTGAGTTTATTTCGCTTTAGAAAAGTGATTGAATTGGAGTGATATTTTTGTCCGCATATATAACAAAGAGATTATTAATGTCTGTTTTTACTCTTTGGCTTGTGGCTACGCTTACTTTTGCTTTAATGTTTATGGTCCCGGGAGGGCCTTTTCTTGCCGAAAAAACACCATCGGCGGCAACATTGGAAGCACTTAACCAAAAATACGGATTAGATCAGCCCAAAATAGTTCAATACAAAAACTATATGGTCAAACTAATTCAGGGAGATATGGGTGTTTCTTTAAAGCAAAGAGGAAGAACGGTTTCCTCAATTATTTCAACCGGCTTTAAAGTGTCTGCCAAGGTAGGCGGACTTGGTATTTTCTTGGCTCTTTTGGTTGGAATACCTCTGGGTAGCATAGCTGCATTGAACAGAGGAAAATGGATTGATAATGTAATTGTTGTTTTTTCTACCGCAGGTATAGCTGTACCGAGTTTTGTTGTGTCAACATTGCTGATGCTGATTTTCAGCGTTAAGCTGGACTTATTGCCTACATATGGTTTAACGTCATGGAAGCATTATATTATGCCGGTTATAGCGCTATCGCTGTACCCTTCCTCTTATATCTCGCGCCTGATGCGAACAAGTATGCTTGAGGTTTTGGGCCAGGATTATATGCGTACGGCAAGAGCAAAAGGGTTGTCACAGTTCGTGATGCTTTTTAAACATGCTCTGAGAAACGCTATACTTCCGGTTGTAACATATCTTGGACCACTGCTTGCCTATACCTTGACAGGAAGTTTTGTTGTTGAAAAAATCTTTACAATTCCGGGTCTTGGAAGTGAGTTTATCAGCTCTATTATTAATAGAGATTACACGATGATAATGGGAACCACAATTTTTCTGGCGGCTCTGATTATTGTTATGAACCTGTTGGTAGACATTACTTATAAGATTGTTGACCCAAGAATTCAATTCAAGTAGGAAGGAAGGTAAAATATGAAGCAAGTTAATAATAAACTCAGCTTACAATTAGATGTATCTGATTTCCTTCCTGCCGGTAAGGAAGAAAAACAGAGCCTTGTTATAATGCGTGAAAGTGTGAGCTTCTGGCGGGACGGAGTACGCCGCTTTAAAAAGAATAAAATAGCTATGGTTAGCTTAACCGTTGTAATTTTGGTATTAATATTTGCGTTTATAATGCCGGGCTTTTATCCGTATTCCTATGAACAGCAAATTAGAGGCAGTGAAAATCTTGCGCCAATGAAATACTCCCAGCAAGAGCTGGAAATAAAGGCAGCAGGGGATAAGGTATTTCCTCATATATTAGGTACAGACAGCCTGGGCAGGGATACGATGGTCAGACTAATGTATGGAAGCAGAATTTCACTGTTGGTTGGTCTTGTTGCCAGTTTCCTGGTCTTAATAATTGGTTCTATTTATGGTTCCATAGCGGGATATTTTGGTGGAAAAGTTGATATGATTATGATGCGTATTGTAGATATAATTTATACCGTTCCCGATATCCTTATTATTATTCTGCTTATGGTAACCCTAAAATACCCTCTTGAAGACCTAGCCAACAATGTTCCGGGCTTTGAGTGGATCAATACAATCGGTGTAGGATTAATCTGTATATTTATTGTATTCTC
>JAAYTR010000185.1 GCA_012523685.1 Clostridiaceae bacterium
TATTAGATATTTATTAAAAAACTCTAATAAAACTTTTAGACCAGAAAAACATAAAAACCTTAAATTCTTTACTTTCTTTTTTTGATGCTATTTTATTATAAAAATGATAAAATAAATCAAAAACAATTGATGAGGTGTTATATATTGAACACAAAAATGAAATACATAGCAGTTGCTGTTTTATTATGTCTGATTGCTTTATTCGCTGTTATTTATTTATATAACCAAAATAACATATTCGGAAACAATCAGGCCTCTATATCTCCGAATCCGGTTATTTCTGAAAGTCCTGTTTCTACACCGGCTAAAACACCGTCTCCATCCCCTTCTCCAACTGCTACTCCTGAACCCCTGCCTGCGCCAATAACAGCTACTTTGGTGTCTGCAGGCGATTGCGTAATACATGACGATCTTCAGAAAGCGGCAAAAATTGAAGGTGAAGACCGGTATGATTTTACACATATGTTTGAAGAGATAAAACCTTTTGTAGAAAGTGCAGATTACAGCATAGTCAGTTATGAAGGCGCCGCCACAAATAAAAGAGATGATTATGCAGGTTTTCCATATTTCAATTGTCCCCCCGAACTGTTTGACGCTTTTAAATACGCAGGATTTGATCTGGTGAATAACTCAAACAATCATCAGCTGGACAGAAGAGTTAAAGGTATGCTTGAAACCCGTGAAAACATCAGACAAAGAGGTCTCGACATTATTGGTGCCTATGATGGTGAAGAACCCAGATATATAATCAGGGATATTAATGGAATAAAAATCGGTTTTATGGCTTATACCTATGGAAGTAACGGTAATGAAGGATTACTTACTTCTGAAGAAATAGCAAAGCATTTAGCCTTCTTTGACAGACCTCGTATGGAAAAGGAAATAAAAGAGCTTGAAGAAAAGGCTGATATTACTGTAATAGCTATGCATTGGGGGCATGAATACTGGAGAAAGCCCAATGAACAGCAAATCAGCCTTTCAAATGATATGTTTGAGTGGGGCGCAGATGTTATCTTAGGCTCCCACCCTCATGTTATACAACCGACTGAAATACGAACCGTAAACGGTGAAACAAAATATATAATTTATTCTATGGGCAATTTTTTATCTAATCAATGGCATGAATGGTTTGATGATCCGAAGGATAAAAAATGGCTGCGTGAAGACAGTATTCTGGTTACCATTGAATTTTTAAAGGACCCGGAAACTCAGAAAACAGTAATAAACAAGGTAAAGCATATACCTGTATGGGTAAGCCGTGAAGGAGTAGGCACCAATAATATCATTCACAGAATATTACCTATCCCGACCAGGGACTATTATGACAATAGCAAATATCCTGAAGAATTAATCCAAAAAGCATATGAGTCCTATGACAGAACTATAAATTATTTTACTGACTATGAGAGGGAATAATACTGTCATTTGAAGCGAGGTGCCTGGAGAGTGAGTCAACTGCGCCGCTCCGTGAATCCATCCGGGATTCAAGTCGCGTAGCTGCGCAATCCATGCTCCGCTGACGCCATTTGACATCACTCACGGCACCTTTTACGTTAAAAGTCATTTTTAGCATCAGCAAGAAATATTTTGTTTAATATAAAAGATCCTTCGACTCCACTTCGTTGCGCTCAGGATGACAGTAGGGGTGCCTCGCTAACTTTCAGGACGACAGTAGGGGTAGATTCTTTTCTGATTCTATTAATAGGCGGATTCTTATTGCGCCTCCTGCTCTACTTCTTTGTTTTTAGATGCAGCTTTCCTCTTACCTTCCTTTTGCTGCTCCTCAAGGTAGTCGCATTCTGTATTGGAGCATTTGTAGGTGATAGTATTACCTTTTGATTTTTGTGTCAGAAAGCTTGAACATTTTGGACAAGTTTTATCAGATGGCATATCCCATGTCATGAAGTCACATTTCGGATAATTCTCGCACCCTAAATACTTTCTACCCCGTTTCGTTTTTCTGTAAATAACTCTTCCGGAGCATTTTGGACATTTTACCCCTGCTTCTTCAAGGAAGGGTTTAGTATTTTTACACTCAGGGAACCCCGGACATGCCAGAAATTTTCCGAAACGACCGATTTTTATAACCATTTTCTTGCCGCACTTATCGCAAACTTCATCAGATTCCTCTACAGGCATTTCAATTTTACTTATTGTTTCCGCCTTTTTCACCGTTTCTTTAAATGGTTCATAGAATTCTCTCAATAGCGTTTTCCATTGAATGGCTCCTTCTTCGACTTTATCAAGCTTATCTTCCATTTCAGCTGTGAAATTAACATTTACAATATCGGTGAAATTAGCTACCATTAGCTGGTTCACTATTCTACCCAACTCAGTGGGAACTAATTGTTTCTTGTTCCTTTCTACATAACCCCTGTTAATTATTGTGCTAATTGTAGGCGCATAAGTACTGGGCCTGCCTATGCCCTTTTCTTCCAATGCTTTTACTAATGTAGCCTCCGTATATCTTGCAGGCGGTTCAGTAAAATGTTGATTAGCTTCTGTATTTATCAGAACCAGGCTTTCATCCTTCTCAATATTCGGAAGAATCTGGGATAACTCGTCCTCTTCATCATCTTTTCCTTCCACATATAAAGCCATAAATCCTTTAAACACTAATTTAGATCCGCTTGCCCTAAAATTTATTACAGTCTTGCTGTCTATGGTTTTAGGAGTTCCTTCAATTTCAACAGAAATTGTATCAAATACTGCAGGTTCCATTTGACAGGCCATGAATCTGTCCCAAATAAGCTTATATAGTTTATATTGATCGGCAGAAAGCCAATCTTTCAGGCTATGCGGGTTCCTTTTTGCATAAGATGGACGTATAGCTTCGTGAGCGTCCTGTGCCGCTGACTTGGTCTTGAAATATCTGGGCTTAGACGGTAAATACTCTTTGCCGAAGTTTTCAAGAATATAATCTCTTGCTTCCTTTACAGCATTATCAGATAACCGAACTGAGTCAGTTCTCATGTATGTAATTAAACCTACTGAGCCCTCACTGCCTATCTCCACACCTTCGTACAACTGCTGAGCAATCATCATTGTTTTTTGAGCACTATAACCAAGTTTACGGGAAGCTTCCTGCTGCAACGTACTGGTTATAAAAGGCGGTGCAGGATTCCTTTTCTTTTCTCTTTTCTTTACATTTGATACTATAAAAGCGGAGTCCTTCAACAAAGCGAGGATTTCATCCGATTCATCCTTATTTTTTATCTCGAACTTTTTACCGTTCTTCCCATGAAAACGGGCAGCAAATATTAATCCGTCTTCTTTTTTAAACTGAGTGTCAATGGACCAGTATTCTTTCGGAATAAAGTTCTCAATTTCTGCTTCTCTGTCACAAATTATACGGGTAGCTACTGACTGAACCCTGCCTGCACTTAAGCCTTTTCTAATTTTTTTCCATAGAACCGGGCTTATTTCATAGCCCACTATACGGTCCAGAATGCGTCTGGCTTGTTGTGCATCAACCAGATTCATATCTATTGGTCTGGGTTGTTTTACGGCATTCACAACAGCATTTTTAGTGATTTCATTGAATGTAATTCTGCAATCTGTCTCCGGATCAATTTTTAATATATGTGAAAGA
>JAAYTR010000186.1 GCA_012523685.1 Clostridiaceae bacterium
ATACTTGGTTCATCCATAACATAAAGCACACCAGTAAGTCCGGAACCAATCTGTGTTGCAAGGCGTATTCTCTGGGCCTCACCTCCTGAAAGAGTTCCTGAGTTGCGATTTAATGTCAGATAATTAAGTCCCACATCTATCAAGAAGCCCAACCGAGCTTTAATTTCCTTTAATATCTGCGTAGCTATAAGTCCGTCTCTTTTATTTAACTTCAGACTGTCAAAGAATTTTGCACATTCTTTAATTGACATAGACGTGATTTCATAAATATTTTTTCCTGCAACCTTAACCGCTAAACTCTCTTTTTTTAGGCGCTTTCCGTTACATTCCTGACAGGGTATGTTGCTCATAAAACTTTCATAATAATCCTTTTGACTATCGGACTTGGTTTCCCTGTAGCGCCTTTCCATGCTATTTATTACTCCCTCAAAAGCCGTCATGAAAGTACCGTTTCCATATTCCTTATTGTACTCAACTTTGATTTTTTCATTGCCCGTCCCATATAGCACTATATCTATAACCCTTTTCGGAAGCTTCTCCACAGGTGTATCAACATCAAAGTTATAATGCTTTGCAAGAGCGTCTAAATACATACGGCTATATCCGTCCTCGTTGGTAAAATTCCATCCGGTCATAGCTAAAGCACCTTCGGTAAAGGATTTAGTCTTATCTTGAATTACCAAGTCAGGATCAATCTTAAGAAGCGTCCCCAAACCGCTGCAGTTTGGGCATGCACCGTACGGGTTATTAAATGAAAACATTCTGGGAGTGAGTTCTTCAATGCTTATACCACAGTCCGGGCAAGCATAGTTCTGAGAAAAAATCATTTCTTCCTGTCCCATAACGTCAACTGTCAGTAATCCTCCCGCAAGGTTCAGGCTTGATTCAATAGATTCAGTAAGACGTTTTTGAATACCCGGTCTAACAATCAGGCGATCTACCACAATTTCAATTGTGTGTTTACGCTGTTTTTCCAACTTGATATCATCATTTATGTCCATGACTTCTCCATCAATTCTCACCCTTACAAACCCGTTCTTTTTTGCATCTTCAATCAGTTTCACATATTCACCCTTGCGCCCTCTGATAACTGGAGCAAGAACCTGGATTCTGGTTCCCTCTTCAAGGGTCATAATAGCATCAACCATCTGATCAACACTTTGCTGGGTAATGGGTTTTCCGCATTCGGGGCAATGGGGCACCCCTATGCGAGCGAACATCAACCTTAAATAATCATAAATCTCTGTGACCGTTCCTACCGTAGATCGGGGATTTTTGGAGGTGGTTCTCTGATCTATGGATATGGCGGGTGAAAGGCCGTCAATAAATTCGACGTCAGGCTTCTCCATCAGTCCCAGAAACTGACGGGCATATGCTGAAAGAGACTCAACATAGCGTCTTTGTCCTTCTGCATAGATTGTATCAAAGGCGAGTGAAGATTTACCCGAGCCGCTTAAACCGGTAATTACTACGAGCTTGTTACGAGGTATCATAACGTCAATATTCTTAAGATTATGCTCACAAGCTCCTTTTATATATATTTTATCTTTCATCTGTATTCTTCTTTCCGTATTAGAAATGGTATTATTGGCTTATTGTAACTATAATATACTTATAAATATTGCTTTGTAAACCATGTTGTATTCTCTATACAATAATAACAATTATACCGAACATATGTACGGAAATCAATATGTCATTAAATTAAATCGTTATGTGCTCGTATCAAGTGCAAATGTACTATTTAGACATTCTAAACTCACTAGGTGTCATCCCAATGTATTTCTTAAAAATATTGGAGAAATAGGCAGGATTACAGTAACTGAATAGATAGGCAATCTCAGCAATTGAAGTATTAGTATATTTAATAAAATACTTTGATTCCTCAGCCTTGTTGAGATTAATGTAATCCATAAGACCTATACCGACTTCATGTTTAAAAAACATGCTAATATATGCAGTTGAGCGATTGACTAGAGCGCTGATACTGTTCAATGTAATTCGGTCTGTAATATTTTCATGTATATGTTGAACAATCTTTATTGTAAGGGGAGAGTAGTGCTCTTGCCTGTATTTTTCAATAAGTTGAAAATAATCCTCCAGCATGATATATTCATATTTTTTCAAAAGATATAAATTGTTTAAGGCCTCGATTTCAAGTATATGTACATCAGAGTGGGAAAAGGCATC
>JAAYTR010000016.1 GCA_012523685.1 Clostridiaceae bacterium
AAGTATTTCTTTGTGCAGCTCAGTTACACCCATCTTCTCCAAAAGTTTGTTGGATTGTACAGTACCTTCCCCTAAGAGAATTGTTCCTCCCTTTGCACCGCATTCCTGCGCTTTGTGCAATACGGCATTGGCCTTTCCTCTGTCTATTACAGTAAAAAATAATGTTTCTATAACAGCCACTTCCTAATCTCTTAATTTAAAATTAAACTTGAATCTAACTAATATAATAATTGCATTAATAATATTAAAGAAATACTATAATAAGAAGCGATTTTCGCACATTTAACATTACTAATTATACCATATGCCAAAGACAAAACAACATATTACTTTCTAACTTTGTACAGGAAGCATAAACAACAATCTTTTGCTGTTTATGTGTGATAAAAATTTATTGCAATTAATTTGTAATGGATTATAATGGGAAATATGATATACAAGAATGCGAGGGATAGCTAATGTCAAAGAGTAAGAAAGCCGAATGCATATGGAAGGATAGAAAACGTTATCTCGGCCTCCCGCTTAGCTTCACTAAATATGCTGTTAAAGATCAGAGGTTGTATTATACCAAAGGGTTTTTTAATACTACCGAAGAAGAGCTCCTCCTGTATAGAGTATTAGACATTAAACTTAACAGAACATTTGGAGATAAACTTGTTGGTGTTGGAACCGTAACTCTTTTTACAGCTGATAAAACAAATCCTAAGCTAGACTTAAAAAGAATAAAGAATCCAAAAAAGGTCAGGGATTTATTAAGTAAAATGGTTGAAAATGAACGAATTCGCATCAATATTCATGGTAAGGAACTTTACGGGGTTTCCAATGAAATGCGGGGTTTAGATTTAGATGGTGATGGAATCCCAGATGTTATTGACGGTGAATTATGAAAATGATATAATAATTTTCAATATTGAATGGCTGTGATGGAGAAAAGTAGAAAACAGGAATCATTCAGGGAGAGATTGACAAGACTGAAAGCAATCTTATGAGGAATGTTTTTGAAGTTCGCTCCGGAGCTCGCCGGCTGAAGCGTATGTTGTAGGTTGGTGCGGATTACCCTACGTTATAAGGGTGGAATATCGGATGATCAATAAGAATGTTGATAATCCCGTATTTTGGTGAGAGTACTGCATAGCTGCAGTAAAAATGGGTGGTACCGCGGAAGTTAAAGCCTTTCGTCCCAATAGGGATGAAAGGCTTTTTTGTATAAAAAAATAATAAAATGATTGGTTGGAGGGCGTAAAAATGCAGTATTGGAATGAGAAGATGGAGACAATTGATAAAGAAAGTCTAAGAAAAATACAAAGTGAAAGGCTTAGAGAGACAGTAAAGAGAGTATATGAAAATGTACCTTATTATGCGGAAAAAATGAAAAAGGCAGGTATAACACCAGCTGACATACAATCAATTGACGACCTTTCAAAACTGCCTTTTACATATAAGACCGATTTGAGGGACAATTACCCGTTTGGAACCTTTGCCACCCCGCTAAAGGATGTTGTCCGTGTACATGCTTCCTCAGGGACAACAGGAAAACAGACTGTTGTAGGATATACCCAAAAAGATATTGATTCATGGTCTGAATGTGTTGCCCGCTGTCTGATAAGTGCAGGAGTTACTAAAGATGATATAGTGCATGTTGCATATGGATATGGTCTTTTCACGGGAGGCCTGGGCTTGCATTACGGTGCTGAGTTTATAGGCGCTACTGTAATACCTGTTTCGGGAGGTAATACAACCAGGCAGGTACAGTTGCTTAAAGATTTTGGCGCTACTGTACTATGCTGTACCCCGTCATATGCTCTTTATCTGGCTGATGAAATGAAAGCAGCAGGCATAACCAAAGAGGACTTAAAGCTCAGAATAGGTGTTTTTGGTGCTGAACCGTGGTCACAGGAGATGCGAACTCAAATTGAAAACCGCCTGGGGTTAAAAGCCTATGACATTTATGGCCTTAGTGAAATTATGGGGCCGGGAGTGTCTATGAACTGCAGTTGTCAGGAAGGTCTTCACATTATTTCAGATCATTTTATTGCGGAAATAATTGATCCCGAAACCGAAGAAGTGCTGCCTGAAGGATCCAAAGGAGAACTGGTCTTCACGTGTATTACGAAAGAAGCCTTGCCTCTAATAAGATACAGAACCAGAGACCTGTCTGTGTTAACTCATGAAACCTGCATCTGCGGCAGAACCAGCACCAGGATGGAAAAGGTTACCGGAAGATCGGACGATATGCTTATTATCCGTGGTGTAAATGTATTTCCGTCTCAAATTGAATCAGTTCTGTTAAAGTACAGTGAAGTCGAGCCTCATTATATGATCTATGTAGACCGTGTGGACAATCTGGATGTAATGGAAATTCAAATTGAAATGAACCCAAGCATTTTCTCTGACCAGATTAAAAAAATTGAGTCAATTGAACGTAAGCTTCGTCATGAAATTGAATCTACACTGGGTATAAGTGCAAGAATAAAACTCGTTGAGCCAAACAGCATAAAACGAAGCGAAGGAAAAGCAAAGCGCGTTGTTGACAACCGGAAAATCTTTAACTCATAAAATTAAGATTAACGGCATTGCGCTGTACAGCAAGTTAGGACTGCTGTACAGCCAATGCATTTTTCATGTCCACCGGTAAGGGAGCCATAAGTTCAATCCTCTGTCCGTTTAAAGGATGATCGAAGGCGAGAATATGTGAGTGAAGAGCTTGTCTTTCTATAAGGCCGGTTTGAATATCCGAATATAGCCAGTCCCCGAGCAACGGATGCCCCATAGCACGGCAATGCACGCGAATTTGATGGGTTCTTCCGGTCTCCAGTACGAATTTAACCAGACTTAACTCTTTATGGTGCTCCAGGGTTTTATATCTTGTAATCGAGGGAGCTCCTGCCGGATCAATAATTCTCTCCATTATACTGTCACTTTTACGTGCTATTGGAAGGTTAATAATTCCCTCTAAAGGGTTAAACACACCATGGACAATACCCAGATATGCTTTATAAACACGATTTTCCTTCATCTGGTTTATAATCTGGTCCTGCATGTGAGAATTCTTTGCAAATAAAATAATACCCGAGGTGTCTTTATCCAACCTGTTTATTGGACGTACCTTTATTGAAAGTCCCTGGTTTATAAAATGCGCTAAAACTTGATGCGCCAACGTACCTGTAGGGTGTCCGGCAGTTGGATGCACCGGAATACCCGGTTTTTTATCGACTGCCAGAAAGCAATCATCTTCATATATTATTGAAAATTCTGCGGCTTCAGGTTTAATATCAACTTGTTCGTTAAAATCAATGATTACACTTAAAATATCATCCTTTTTTACAGTATCTACTGTTCGTACCGGTTTCTCATTCAACAGAATTCCGCCTGTAGCTTTAAGCTTCTTTATCAATCGCCCGGACAACTTCATTTGATTTTTTAAAACATGCAAAACTTTATTTTCATTATATTGATCAGTAATCTCAAAGTCTATTTTCATATACAAGTCCTCATATGAACCAAAAATTCATGAATATTATATTACAAGTAATTATATCTTTAATACGCTGTATCAATATTATCTGATACCCGATTGTCATTTTGGAACTTCTACGTCATTCTTAAGCATTAGCGAAGAATTTTTGTATTTACTTATATGATTATTCGACTCTGCTTTGCTCCGCTCTGGATGACATTTTCGCTAACGGGTGATATTATAGATATAATTACCGGTTAAAATTATTATAGCTGGTTTTGCAAGGAGAATACAAATGTTTATCGGAGTATTGAATGCCGGACTGTATCTAAGCGAACCACAGTCTTTGAAAGATAAGAGACGAATAATAAAAAGCTTAATAGAGAGGCTTAAGAATAAGTATAACGTTGCTGTAGCTGAAACGGGGGATTTAGATTCATGGAATAATTCCCGGCTGGGTATTGTTTGTATATCCAACGAAGCGTCGCATGCCGACAGTATGCTGGCATCTGTGGTAAACTTTATAGAGAGCCGGGGAACAGTTGAATTAACATCAGTACAGACCGAGATAATACCTTATTAATAGCCTGTTCTTTTCTACGATTACAAAGGATGATTGAGGTTATATTAAATTTAGTTTGCAAAAGTTTATTTGTCTTTCCTTTTGCTTACAAGTTATGATAGTATTATTTCTGACAAAAAACGAAAGAGAAATGGTTCTTTGCAAACAGCTCAGAGCCTGATTTTCTTTAAACATCAAGGGAGTCTGTATGAAGCTTAATATTGCAAAGACCTTTGTTATCAGTCT
>JAAYTR010000187.1 GCA_012523685.1 Clostridiaceae bacterium
TCCGATATGAGTGGCGGCACCCAATAGGGATTATTTTTATACAGCTCAAACGGGAATTTAATAAAAGTATTGAATTGTCGTTTGTTTCTAACTCGCACTATTTGTACCATTGCAACTCTCCTTGAGTAATTACTGGCTGTTCCTGTTACCAGTATATCATTTTAATATAGGTATAACAATTCACCAATTCGCGTATTTTAGACAATTACATATACTTCTCAGCAATACCGGCTAACGGACTTCGTTCAACCTGCTTTAAAGCGACATGGCCTGTAATCGGGAATTGTTTCATTTTTTCTACTGTATATACTAAGCCGTTACTTTTTGCATCAACCAGAACATTATCAATTTGGTTGTCTGTGGGATCACCAATAAAAACAAATTTCGAACCAAATCCTGCGCGGGTCAGCATTAGCTTTGCCAGATGAGGAGTCAGTTCCTGAGCTTCGTCCACAATCACCATGGCATTACTTAACGTGCGTCCTCTCATATATGTAAAGGTTTTAGTTTCAATAATCCCTTTCATCCTATATGTCTCTATAAAATTATCAACTGAGAACTCCGGTTTTCCAGAGCTGCGATTATGCCTGAAGCTCTCGCTGCCATTTATCTTGACATCCATGAGATTACCAATAGCGTCATAAAAACTACCCATCCAGGGCCTTAGCTTTTCCTCCTCAGTACCCGGTAAATAGCCAATATCATTACCTGCCGCAACTGTAGGTCTTACAAACACTATTTTGCTGTAATCTCCCTGTTCGATAACCTTTTCCAAAGCAACTGCCGTGGCCAGTATAGTTTTCCCTGAACCAGCACCACCGGTAATTGTTACAAAGGGGATATCCTTATCCATAAGAAGCTCAAACGCCATCTTTTGTTCCATATTTATTGGAGTCAACCCCCAGGCGCTATTCTTTGCATATTTGAGAGGTATAATATTGTTTCCGTCAAATCGTGCGACCACCCTGTGGTTATTGTCATCAGTGCTGATAATATGCAAAAACTGATTAGGGAGTAAAGGTTCGTTTAGCTCCAGCATATCTACAGAAAGTCCGCCTTTATATATTAAGTTAATCTTATCTGATGATGCATAGGTACTGACGTATCCGGTATATACCTCATCACTTTTTATTTTATCATTATGGTAATCCTGTACTTCAATACCGAAGGAATCTGCTTTAATAGCCATGTATACGTCTTTTGTTACCAGTATTGTAGGAATATCCATATTACCGTTTTGAAGATTTTTTGCCATTGCGAGGATCCGGGTGTCATTTTTATTTGTATCTATACCAAAAGGAATGCATGACATGTCCATATGATTCATTTCAATACGTATAGTTCCGCCTGCATCAGTTTTTATGCCTTCCTCAAGGTTTCCTCTTTCTCTTAAGTTATTCAGCTCTCTTGCCGCCATTCTTGCATGGTAACCCACCATGCCCTCGCGGCTTTTTAAGTTATCCAGTTCCTCAATTGCAACTATGGGAAGAATAATATTATTATCCTCAAAATTGTAAAAGCAGTAGGGGTCGTGAATTATAACGTTTGTATCCAGAATATAATTCTTTACCATATTAAGAACCTCCAAAAACTTATTCTTTAGTATCTATTCATGTAGCCCTACTTTATATACACATCTTTTGTCCAAAGACCATACCGGTTCTGAAAACTGTCCCGGATCAATATCTTTAGTAGCATTTTGAAAATCGTATACTCTTGCATCAATCATGTCAATAAAATGCAATAGTTCCGCTTCCAAAAACAATGGTTTCTTTGGACTTCCAAACTCAGCCTCATAATGATGGCTTACAATCATATGCTTCAACAGCAGCATTGTTTCTTCTGATGCTCCGACCAGTTTACCTGCTCTATCCAGTTCCTCGACCCCCATAATAATGTGCCCCAGGAATTGTCCCTGTTTTGAATATTCTGCAATACCGAGCTCATTGCTGGAAAGCTCTCCGATCTTGGCTAAATCGTGCAGAATGATTCCGGCAAAGATTAAGTCCTGATTGATCCCTTCATAAACACCGCATAATGCTTCTCCACAACGAAGCATTCTCACAATGTGATATAAAAGTCCACTTCTGACCGCATGATGGAGACTTTTAGCCGCAGGGTAGTATAGGAGCTTTTCTTCTTTCTGATCAAGAAGAGTCATAACTACAGATCGAATTTCGGCTTTTTTAATTTTAGACGCATAAAGATATATTTCTTCCAACATTTCTTCAGGTGCAAGCGGCGCTGCTGGAACAAAATCTGCTATGTATTTTTGATCTTCATCATCGGCAAGCTTAATTTTATTAATAGTCAGTTGTAATGTATCCTTCCATAAATCCACTCTGGCATTGACATAATAAAGCTTATTGGGCACTAAAGCCGTATAATCAGCTTCATTTGCATCCCACCACTTGGCAGGTACATTGCCTGTACTATCGGTTAATATAATATCCAGATATAGTTTTTTATTTGATGAAAGCTTCAAATCAGCGTTTCTTAATAGATATATACCATTAATGCTCTCACCGGCCTTTAAATCAGAAATTTTAATACCTTCAAATTTCATTTTTTACCTCCATCATAAATGACATTAGCCATTGCCGAAATCAAGAATTTATACAATTCCTGTGTTCTTAAAACCCAAGGTGAAATATAATCATTTTTGTTTTCACAATGATAAGGTGCTCCGTAATAAAAACACTATAAATACATTGTACACGAAAGTAGAAAAAGTGAAATGAAAAAATAATTTTTTATTAAAAAGTGCGAGTCATAGACTCGCACTTTAGATGTCCCAGATATCAACAATCCGATATTCCTGCCTTCGTAATAAATCCACTTCTTTTGGTTTTGCCAGCATTTTGCCGCTTTCATCCATTACAACTCTTATGACAGGCCGGTTAGGAAAATTCTTATTATATTTGGAAACAAGTCCTTTCTCGCCCGAGTTTAGCCTGACTGCCGTACCAACGGGATAATTTGCTATATGACTGATGAATGCATCAAGTACTATTTTATCAAAATGTTTGTTGCTGAGTGAGCACATATAATCAACAACTTCATGAGGAAGCATTTTTTTCCGGTATATTCTGTCAGTGGTCAATGCATCATATACATCCGAAACTGCAACAATACGTGCAGACACAGGTATATCGTTATTTTTTAAATTATACGGGTAACCGCTACCATCCTTGCGCTCATGGTGATATAATGCAATAATTTGTGCCGTTTGACTTATATCTTTTGAATTCTTCAATATTTCATATCCGTATACTGTGTGCTTTTTAACCTCATCAAATTCGTTAATTGTCAAATTTGTAGGCTTCTGAAGAATTCTGTCATTAATCATCACCTTGCCTATGTCATGAAGAAGAGATCCAACGCCCAGCTCTTTCAGGGCTTCTCCTTTTATTCCCATTGCAATGCCGTTTATCAAAGATAAAATACATACATTGACGCTGTGGGAAAAGGTATAGTCATCAACAGAACGAATGTCAGACAAGTTCATAATAATGAAATCATCCTTAAGCAGATTGGATAATAAACTCTCCACCATTTCCATGACCTTTTTCCCATCCACAGATATCTTTAAGGATGATGATGTCATAATAGCCTTAATTTGAGCTTTTACATCAGTAACGATTTCTTCCTTGACGATTTCATCTATCTGAATTCCTCTGGATATTTCATCTTCTATATATATTTCAGTAATATTATATTGCTTTAATTGTTTAATTTTATCCTCTGTAATGTCAGCGCCTGCAGATAAGAGAATAATGCCATCCAATGATTGTATGGTACGTGCA
>JAAYTR010000017.1 GCA_012523685.1 Clostridiaceae bacterium
GAAGATGAATTAGTAAATTGGTTTCAGACTGACATTCCAGCGTTCGGATATGTTTCCCTTGTCGATATGAGTAAATTAGATAACGGAGAGCTTATTGTAAGATATTTTCTTTCAAGTGTGCCGTTATCATTTCCTTAGAATGATTTAGGCGAATAAAAAAGCTCACGAAGATTTGAAGTTAACTAGGAGGTACATCATTTATGACAGAGGGAGATTATTTTTGCTACGAAATGAATAAAGATGAAATGGATAAGTGGGAAGAATTAATTAGTGATGTAAAAAAGAGTTTCTATTCGATTGCTGATATTTCTGAAATTCCGCATCAGGTTTTTGTTGATATTCTCGGTAGAACTACAATGACAAAGGAACCATGGAATGGTGCTAAAGGATATATTAGTAATAGTGGGTTCTATTGTGTAAATGAAGGTGATAGAGGAAAATTGACTTTGATTTACTCTGGCTATTCCTATGAAGAAGCAAAGAATGATATGGTTGCAAGATGTGCTAAAGAGATATCCTATGCATATGTAACTAGAGATATAAAAGAATTTCGCGAAAAGCATAAAAATCAGTGGCATTACTGTAGAATAGATGATGGTTTTGAAACGACCAACGGTTTAACTAGAATGAAATCGCATATAGAAGAACAAGAAAATTGGGTTTACGATGGGGAATATGATTACAGAAAGTATTGGTTTGAATCATTGCTGTTTATGATTAAAAGAATACTTGATAATAAAGAATATGAGCATAATGTTGTGTACTACGAGGAGTGTATGAATCATCATGCTAAAATTTGGAAATTCAATCGTAAAACGGAAATTTTTGAAATGATAATTTGATATAAGGAATCATAGCACTTGAAAATTCCAGTTTTATGGATATGTTTCCACAAACGACTAAACAACGGAAAAGGCTATGGATATGTTCCCACGCTCGTAAAATCAGCAAAGACATTCAGCCTATCCTATCGAGCCATGTTGAGTGCGTGGTATTGATGTCGCGGCTGTAAGCCTTTATTTTACTGGGTTTCCGGAATTACATCCAAGTTGTCTACTCGATCTAAAGGGTAAAAATGTGTACACGGGAACATATCGAGGGGGTATTTTGGGGGTATAATTTGAGCCCTAAAATAGGTAGGGTTGAGTTGACAGGTTAGATAACACAAAGGTTGAGGAGACATGATGGATGTTTGCATTATGTAAGGGTACTTATGCCTCGAGTAGGCTTTTCATCTTATTGTAGACTGAAATACGTTGAAGTTGTTCGTTTCTTCGTATATAATAGAAATTGGAATTTTATACTTTGAGAGGTAATCGTATGGATTACATAACTGCAAAGCAGGCCGCTGAAAAATGGCATATCTCTCAACGCAGAGTTCAGGTACTATGCGTACAAGGTAGGATACGGGGTGCCGTACGCTTAGGCTGGGCATGGGCGATACCAAAAGATGCGAAGAAGCCCATTGACTTGCGAGTTGACTCTAAGAAGATGCATCAAAGTCAGAATTAAGATACTTTCTAAATTTATTTATAAGTTATAAGGAGCGATTGGAACATGGATAACCAGGTTTACAATTCGATTGCTAGTTTCATATGGGGAATTGCTGACGACTGCCTCCGTGATATATATGTACGCGGTAAATACCGCGATGTTATTCTGCCGATGACGGTGATACGTCGTCTTGACGCAATGCTTGAAGATACCAAGCAGGCGGTACTGGATATGAAGAAAACGTTGGACGCCGCCGGTATAACTAACCAATGGCCGGCGCTTTGCAACGCTGCAGGGCAGGCTTTTTGCAATGCTTCTCCATTCCGGCTGCGTGACCGAAGAGTGGAATACAAATCATGTTCTATTTATGGACGACAATGATTACATTGAAAAGTTGTTTACTGGGATAACAGGATAATACCACAGATAGAAATACGGGAGGAATATCTGATGAAATATCATGAAGGCAATATCGTTCTTTTGAAAAATGGAAAAACCGTCTATATCGTATCAGTTGATGAAGACGAGCAAAAGTACCTTGTTGTAGATGCGGAATCTGCAGAACCCAATGCAAAAGCTCAGTATATTAAGGAAGCTAACATTCAAATGCTTGTGACATA
>JAAYTR010000188.1 GCA_012523685.1 Clostridiaceae bacterium
ATGATAGGTCATGAAAAAGTTTCCACGGCAGATATGTCGGCAGGGATGTTCGCAGAAAAAGCTATAAATGAATATCCTGACCTATATGAAAGAATTGATGTATATAAACGCCTTGGAATGGAATAGCGGAATAAAATAATGGCTGTTTTTATAAGACAGCCATTATTAATTGGTTGTTATTTTTTCTATTATCGTCCTGGTGTCATCACTATAGCTTATTGTATATTCGCCCGGCGTAATAGCATCTTCAAGTTTATCTTTTTTTATCATAATTTCAAACTCTATGGAGCTTTCTATTATGCCCGCATCATAAAGCCGCTTTGAAACATCTGTAAACCTTTCATCCTCATGAATTATAAAAATCAGACTTCCGTCCTCTTTTCGCCTTATGTCACTGCCCGATTCGTAACGATCAACCATTCCTATCTTGCGTGCATGTTTTATAATATCTGCATCACTTAATTCCGGCTTATATCCCGTAAAAAATATAATGCCTAGCAGCGAAGTGATAATAACTCCGATACCTAATCCTAAAAGAACACTTTTACTGTCAATCAGTTTCACTTTTTACCTTCCCATTCTGGCAATAAGCTCTATTTCTCCTTTTCCGCAGTTCAGAACACGAGCTATCTCTGTACTCTCCATTCCGGCCTTAGCCAGTTTTATGATTTCCCGGCGTTTTAAATCAAAGGTTAACACCTTTCCTTTACCTGAATGTACTGACTTTTTATCGTCAGTATTTGCTTGATCCTCTTCAAGAATTTTGGTTATGGAGGCTTCGTCATATGCTACATATGCTGCGGCTAAAGCTGCTTCAGGTTCATTTATAACTGTTTCCTCCATGATAAGGGCATCAAGTCTCTGAATTTTTAAATCAGCCTCAGCAATAGTATCCAGCAAAACATTATTTTTCTCTTCGATTCGAGTTACAGCAAAATCAGAGAAACGATTCATTTCTGATATGAGCTCTTCAGCGTCCTCAATTACCCTGATAAGCTCATCTTTTCTTTCTTTGATATCAACCCTGTAGTCATGAAGCCTTTTTTTCTCATAAAGCATCAGAATAAGGGCAAATATGATAAGCCCAATACCCACGAAGATAATGCAGGTAAAAAATACAGCCATTTTTGTACACCTCAAAACTTTTATCCTAAGTAATTTAATAAATTTATGCTAAGTAAAAAATAATTTTATATACGAATATCAATGGTATGCCTTTCCTGTGGAAGCAGTTGTTCCTCTTCTTTATTTTCTGTATTTTTTTCATCAGCGCTTTTGTCTTTTTGGCGCTGGTTACTGTTTTTCTGTTTTTGATCCTCTGTAATAACCGTTTTTTGTGCTTCGCTTTGCGTATGCACACTTCTAACATCACGCTCAGACTGTTGAATAGAATTATCAGCCTGCTGTTGAGCCTGATTTATCAATTTCTGCTGCATTTCACTTTGAATTTTGCCCGTTTCATTTACCTTTGGTACTAGTATTTGGTAGTCCACCGGTCCAATTGACATCCGGATACACCCTCCCTTTCATAACGGGAACAAAGGTATCTCCCGCCTCGAGGTTACAATGGGCCAAAGCGAATATCTGCCCCGTCGCTGTATAGCGTGCAATACTGAGCCTCTTCTTTAATATACAGCATACTATTCCCTATAGCAACCCTTACGCCCGGGTAAACACTTCCCAACACCCTGATTCGTCCGTTTGCACCTTGTTGCAGCATTTCTTCAATTTGTGCTATCTCCTTTTTATATTCCTGAAGTTTATTTTCATAAACAAACTTGGTGCGCGTACTCTTTGCCAGAATCTCACGCTTTTCCATAGAGAGAGCACCTGCCTGATTTAATTTATTTAATAATGTTATAGCCTGGTTAGCTTTAAGCAGGTT
Source organism: Clostridiaceae bacterium (assembly GCA_012523685.1). Lineage (GTDB taxonomy): Bacteria > Bacillota > Clostridia > DSM-8532 > DSM-8532 > DTU059. The sequence continues at coordinate 1,886 of JAAYTR010000188.1, forward strand.
TTCTTCAATTACAGGAATCTCTCCTTTGAGAAATTTCAGGCGTTCGCGCATGTTCGGGTCCACTCCTACTTCCAGAACGGTAACTGTGGACATCTGGCTTCCAAGATATTTTAGTTCTACCAGCTTTCCTACTCTTACAGTCCCCCCTACCAGGAGCCCTTTCCTTCCACCCAGCATTAACTTGTTTCCGCACTTGATATCACAGTGCATAATAGCCTCGCATTTAATGTCATTGCGGGCCTGGACTTTTGCACTTTCAATATACTTGGAAACAATATCGTTTCCGGCAGTCAAGCTGCCTTTGCCGTTGCCGTGCATCCCTCTCTTTATTATTATGTCGCCTTCAGCTCTCAGGGTAGCAGCCTCTACAACACCATTTACTTCAATATTCCCTCCGGCTTCTATTTCAAAGCCCGACAGAACATTTCCCCTGACCACAACATTACCTATAAACTTGATATTCCCCGTAGAGTTGTCTACATTTGCCATAACTTCGTATGTTGGAAAAACATTGATTTTTCCGTCAACATACATCAACTGCCCATCAATAGCGGCATATAGTTCATTACCGTCCTCGCTTAATACTACATTGCGTCCTCTGGGTATATGGGCTCTCTTTCCGTCAAGTGCTTTTAATTCAGCCCCAACAATATTTTTCCCATGTTTCCCTGGAACAGGCGGAATCAGTTCTGCAAGCTTCTGCCCTTTTGTAACATTTTCAACAAGGTTCATCTCTTTATAATTTACTGTGCCGTCTTTCATTATGGTCGGTGTTCTGTCTTTTTTTATGTCAAACAGGTACTTAACCTCACCATTTTTCCCATTAACAGCAGGAATACCTTCGGCAACCTGTATTTGTATATTATAAACGGGATTCTTAACTAACTCACGAATTTTACTTTCGTTCATACCCCAGACAACGCCTTTTGAATATAAGGCCTGAACAATCGCTTCCAGAGTAGCCGTTGAACCGCCAGCTTCCGGGGGTGACAAGATAACATAGGCCGTCATTTTATCCTGAGATACAATCACCTCAACAGAAGCGTCAACTTTCTGCTCTTCCTGAGCTTCAGCAATTTTAACAGGTACTCCTTCACATTTATTTACTGCTTCTGAGATTATATTTGCATTATAATTCTGTATTTTCTTCCTTCTTATAGTATTAAGTACTTCATTTTCACTTGCTCTTTCAAAAAAGTCCAATGGCTTAAAGACAGTGAGATAAACACCGTCACTTTCATACGTCAATTTAAAACCTTTGTCTTTTCTAAAAACATTATCTGGCATTTTGAATCTCCTTATGTGTTGTCATTGTCTATGCCTTATAATATTGCGCTTTTCAGCCTCTCCAATTTCCCTCTCATTCTCATTATTGCTTTAGTATGCAATTGTGATATCCTCGATTCCGATACTTTCATGATCATACTGATCTCTTTAAGAGTCAATTCCTCATAGTAATATAGCGTAACAACTGTTTTCTCTTTTTCCGGCAACTTATCAATTGAGTCAGCCAGAATCTCTTTAAGCTCTACCATTTCTAAGCGCTGTTCCGGCATATTTGATTCCCGTTGCATAGAAAACGGGTCGAAGCCGGTCTCATGGTTTTGTTCCAGATAATCCTCAAGTGAAATCATTTGAGATATATTTACTTCCTGCAAAAGTTTATTAAGCTCATCCAGTGTTATTCCGAGTTTATCAGCAACCTCCTGATCCGATGCTGAGTGACCCAATTCATTCTCTAATTCAAAGTATGCTCTTTCAAGTTCTTTACTTTTCTTTCTTAAAGATCTGGGGGCCCAGTCCTGTTCCCTGATTGAGTCAATAATGGCTCCTCTTATTCGCAGAGATGCATATGTTTCAAATTTTACTTTTTTATTGATATCAAACTTATCTATAGCATCAATGAGCCCGAAAACCCCGTATCCAACCAAATCATCGTACTCAACATTAGAACCGAAATATATACTTAATCGTCCGGCTACATACTTTACCAAGTCAGCATACTCAATAATCAACTGTTCCTTAATTTTCTGATCCTTAGTCTCACTATATTCTTTCCACAATTCCTGTTGCCTCTGTATAACAGATGCCGACATTTCTACCTCCATGCTCCCTTAAAATAAGGGCTACATACAAAATATTCTACTTATTGATTTCTTTTGTTATATAATCTGCAATAGGAAGAGCATCAAATTCCTCTTCATTAAATTCCAGATTTATGTCTTCATCAGCAGCAAGATCTAATATACTGCTTGAAGCTTTTTCTTCTGCCTGCTTTTGTTTTTTTTCTTCCTCTTCTTCCCTGGCTTTCCGCTTTTCTTCTTCTAAAGCTATCTGCTTTTCTTCTTCTAATTTTTCTTCCTCTTTTTTTCTGTTTGTTTCGATAGCATCTATAACAGTACCTCTTATCAGCAATCCAACTACGTAAAATATAACCATGGTAATAAGCATATTGGTCATGTTCTCATTATTATGTACTTGATGTGCATAACCCACCAAGCCAGTTATAATTGCACTTGATATAGCCATCAGCAGAGGCAGCTTACGGATATAATCCATACAACACCCTTCACTACAAATATTTTATACCGTAACCAATGGTCTTCACCATAAGTTTTCCGTCCTCCGAGGAGATTTCAATTGTTCTGCCGTGATTTCCTCCAATATCTTCAGCTACAATTGGTATTCTCAGTTCATTTAAAACCTGCTTTACTGCTTCACTATTTCTGGCTCCTATCTTTAATGTCTCGTTTGAGCCGGCGAAGTTAAACATCTGGGCGCCTCCGGCAATTTTTGAGACTATTTCTTTCCGCTCTGCGCCCAGGGCTGTCATTTTTTCTAAAAGGTCTACTATTCCCGTATCGGCAAACTTTGCTCTGTTCGTGTTGGCTGTTGCTATCTTTGAACTTGGTAGCATAATATGAGCCATACCAATAATTTTTTTCTTACTGTCATACAAGGTTATGCCTACACAAGATCCAAGACCAAGTGTAGTTATAATCGATGGATGGCATGCAACTTTCAAATCTGCCATCCCTACCCTTATCACTTCTATCATTATGCTACTCCTAATGCTTTCAACAAACGAATATAGGAAGCCTCATCCGGTACCAGGAAGAAATCCCCGATTACGCTGTCTGATCCATACAAAAATTCGTTTTCTATATATAATGCTGTATCCGAACTTTTTCCAAACTCAATAGCAGGAACACTTAAGATTGCCCCTGCCATATC
>JAAYTR010000189.1 GCA_012523685.1 Clostridiaceae bacterium
CTCAGGATGACAGTGTTAGTCAGACTGTGCAAGAACTTTATATATAATTTAACTTGTATACGCTCCGCTCAGCATTTAAATTTTTCATATATATCATTTATTATATCTTGTCCATAGTAAGCTCCCTGCCAGATTTCCTCCGCGCTTATTGCTTGAGCAACAAGCATGTAAAGCCCGTTGGCACATGGTATGGAAAGTTCCCTTGCATATTTAAGAAACAGTGTTTCTTCAGGGTTATATATTAGGTCCATAACAAATGATGCACCCTTAAGCTGATCTTTCCTTACAGGAGAATAACCGGCATTCGGAAACATTCCTACTGGTGTTGTATTCACAACCAGATCATAACCTTCCGAAGAAAATTTGTATAAATCCACACAGTCCAGTTTAGGAAACTTAAGTGCTGCAGATTTAACATCCCTGCTTACTATTGTTATTTTTGAAGCACCTTTATCTTCAAGACGGGCAGTTACAGCTTTTGCAGATCCGCCACTGCCTAAAACAGCACAATTCTTTCTGCTGCAATCAAATCCATAGTATTCAAGAGCTTTACCGAAACCAAAATAATCTGTATTACAGCCCTCATATATATCTCCTATTTTTACAGTATTCACAGCACCTATTCTGGTGGCGATATCCGATACTTTATGTATAGAAGCCATTATTTCAGTCTTATAAGGAATTGTAACATTAATTCCTTCATATCCTTCTTTTTTTAACCGGTCTAAAATATCCGGAATCTCTGTCTTTGAGACTTCTATCTGTTCATAGACAGCATTTATATTTACCCTTTCAAATAACTCTTTATGAATTTCCGGGGATATACTGTGTGATAGTTTTTCACCAATAACTGCATATCGTGGTTTTTTATTTACTCTTCCTATACGCTTTTTCTGATATTCTCTGGAATTGTACATTATACATTCAAATATTGCTTTAACACTATCTTGATATTCTTGTTTTTTTACCGTAGAAAGGACATTTTGAATGACTTTTTCTTCGCGGGATTTGTCCAAAATTTCTTTGCCTGACTGCGCTTTCGATTCGGCAACTTCAGCCACTAAATCCATACGCTTTTGTATTAAAGCAGAAAGCTCTTGATCAACTTTATCAATCTCGTTTCGTATTATATCAAGATTGTTTTTTTCCATTACATCTACCTTCCTTTATTAAAGCCTTCCAAGCCGTAATGATCAAAGAGAATGTCCAATATTGCAATAGCTGCAGCAGCATCGATTACAGGCACTGCTCTTGGGACAATACAGGTATCGTGGCGTCCTTTCACCTTTAATTTGGCATTCCTTTCTTCTTTTATGTCTACCGTAACCTGTTCTTTGGCTATAGAAGATGTAGGCTTAATTGCCGTACGGAATACAATCGGCATTCCATTAGTTATTCCACCGTTAATTCCTCCGTTGTTATTTGTTTTTGTATATATATTTTCATTTTGAAGATAAAAACTGTCATTGGCCTGACTTCCATATAACCTGGTTATTCCAAAACCTTCTCCGAATTCTACACCCTTGACTGCGGGAATTGAAAACAGAATTGATGAAAGCTTTGCCTCAATATTATCAAATAAAGGCGAACCAATCCCTGCTGAAACACCGATTATTGCTGTTTCGACAATACCGCCCACTGAATCAAGATTTTTTCTTGCTTCATCAATAATTTCAAGATACGCTTCCCTGCACGATCTGTCATTAACAGGAATATCCATACTTCTAAGCATATTTAGCTGTTCTCTGGTTATTTGGGTACTGTCAAACCTGATGTCGTGTGTATCATATATAGAGTCAATATGCGAGCCGATTACTATATCGTACTCACTTAGTATTTGTGCGGCGATAGCACCGGCAAATACAACAGGAGCAGTTAATCTCCCGGAAAAGTGTCCGCTGCCTCTTTTATCATTATAACCTTTATATCTGATTAATCCGGAAAAATCGGCATGTCCTGGCCGTAATAGATTTTCCAGATCATCGTAATCACGGCTTAAACTGTCATTATTTCTTATTATAGCACCAACAGGAGTGCCGGTAGTTTTCCCTTTATATATCCCACTTAGAATTTCCACCTCGTCAGCTTCATTTCGCCTGGTAGAATACACTCCTGCAGAGGGTTTTCTGCGTCCCATTTCCCTGGAAATATATTCAGTATCAATATCAAAGCCAGAAGGAAGACCATCAATCACAACACCAATAGCACGTCCGTGAGATTCTCCAAAAACAGAAATTTTTATGTTCTTTCCAAAAACACTACTCATAACACTCTACCTCTCCTCCAAGGGAAACAAAATCTTCCCAGAATTCCGGGTATGATTTTTTAACAGCTTCATATCCTTCAATCTCAACATCACCGCTGCAAACAGATGATGCGGCGGCTACAGCCATCACTATCCGATGGTCCCCTGAGCCATATGTTTTCCCGCCGGTTAGGCCCGGTTTGCCTTTTATTATCAGTCCATCAGCTTTTTCAATGATATCTGCACCTAGATTATTAAGTTCTCTGCATGTTGTCATAAGTCTGTCAGATTCCTTAATACGAAGGCGGGCACCATTAATTATCGATGTTAACCCATCTGCTTTAGAGGCTGCTACTGCAATTGCGGGCACTAAATCCGGGCATTGGGATACATCAACTGTTATACCTTTTAATCTGGATCTGTTAAATATAATTTCTTTCTCATTTATTTCAGGGGTAGCACCCATTTTAGCAAGAATATTCATTATAACTTTATCGCCTTGACAGGAATTAAGATTTAAACCCCTTAAAGTTAACTGTCCGGATATTGCTCCCATAACACAGAAAAATGCAGCCTGAGACCAGTCCCCCTCAACAACATACACGGGAAGTGCTTTATATGACTGGTTCCCCTGAATATTAATTTTTTTGTAACCATATTCATGATTTATACTTATACCAAATTCTTTAAGCACTTCTATGGTCATCTGAATATACGGAAGTGATTGTAAATCACCCGTTATATTAATTTCAGAATTATCATCCAGAAGCGGCAATGCAAACAACAGACCGGACACAAACTGCGAGCTTACGTCACCCGATAGGTTATATGTTCCGGGAACCAGCTTGCCTGAAAGATAAACTGGCATTTTACCTTCATTATCCTTATATGTAATTCCCTTTTCAGAAAATAGATTTTTATAAATATTAAAGGGTCTTTCTATTAGTCGCCCGCGGCCGGTAAATGTTGAAGAGGATTCATCAAGCCTTGTTATTGGCATCATAAAACGTGCAGTGGATCCGGATTCTATACAATCAATTACTTTTTCTTCTGATAAAATTCTGCTTTCAGAATTTATAGTGATTAGTTTCCTGCCACTGTAATTCGAACTGTCATCAATTTTTATTTCTGCACCTAATGAAGCAACAGCACCTAGAGTAGCACTAATATCATCGGATAAAACCACATTATCTATTTTACTCTTTCCCTTAGCCAAAGACGCACAGATAATAGCTCTATGAGCCATACTTTTTGAGGGCTGAGCCATTATTGTTCCGTTAAGCGGCTTTGACTTAATCCTCAAGTATGCCATAGATTTTATCCTCCAGCTCTTTAAGTTCTATTTCAATAAGTCTGCCATGTCCGATTCTCTCTATGCAGGCTAAGGTGATTCTTCCTGAACGGTTCTTTTTATCCAGCGCTATCGCTTTTACTACATCTGCTATATTCAATTCAGGCCACGTAATCGGGAGCTTGTACTTTTTCAAAGCTTTAATTATCTTTTCGGCTTCTCCTTTTTCTGTAAGCCCCATACTTTCTGTAAGCTTAGTAATAAAAATCATTCCGATGGCTATTGCTTCTCCGTGCGATAATCCGGAAAAATTTTGTACTCTTTCTATGGCGTGACCTATTGTATGACCGAAATTCAACAACTGGCGTATTCCGTTGTCCTTTTCATCCTCTTCAACAATACTTCTTTTAATATTGCAGCTAACAGAAATATACTCATCGAGATTTTCAGATAAAGATTTTCTGTCGTATTCATTATTAACCAGTTTTTCATATAAGCTTATATCCTTTATGAACCCATGCTTTAACAGCTCAGCCATACCATCTGAAAAACATCTGTCATTTATGGTTTCTAAAAGCATTGGGTCGGTATATACCGAATCGGGTTGATAAAAAGCTCCAATCAAATTCTTGCCCTGTGGCAGATCAACCGCTACCTTCCCGCCTATACTTGAGTCCACCATTGCCAAAAGTGTACTTGGAATTTGAATATATCCCATTCCCCTTAAAAATGTAGCTGCGGCAAGACCTGCCATATCTCCTGTCACACCGCCGCCCAAAGCAACCACTATATCACTTCTGGTAAAAGCATGTTCAGCCAAAGCATCATAGATTGAAGTAAGTGTTACAAGATTTTTATTTTTTTCTCCTGCCTCAAAAATTATTGGTATAACAAAAAAGCCCTTTTGTTCAAGCTTTTTAACAAATGTTTTTCCATAAATATTATAAACATTATTGTCGGTTACAACAGCCAGCTTTTTCCCGGAATAATTCTCTTGGCAAATATCCGGTAATCGATTAAAGATACCGGATTCTATATAAATCGGGTAGGTTTTACCGCTGGTTTTTACAATTACTTCTTTCACGGACTAAACCTCCAGTTGTTTTTCCTCAATCTTTGCCAGCATCTTTATTTTAGGAACTATAGATGCGTATTCAGCAGGTGTTATGGATTGCTCTCCGTCACTTAAAGCACATTTAGGATTGTTATGCACCTCAATAATAACACCATCTGCCCCTGTTACTACAGCTGCTTTAGACATGGTACCTACCATCCATGATTTTCCTGTCGCATGGCTGGGATCAACAATTACTGGTAAATGACTCAGTTTTTTTACTGCAGGCACTGAACTTAAATCCAGTGTATTACGTGTATAGGTTTCGAAAGTTCTTATGCCTCTTTCGCATAGTATAACATTCTCATTTCCTTCATTTAAGATATATTCGGCCGACATCAGCCATTCTTCCAGGGTAGCTGATAATCCACGTTTTAATAATACAGGCTTATTTGTTCTTCCCAATTCTCTCAGCATAACAAAGTTTTGCATGTTTCGGGCGCCTACCTGTATTATATCAACATCTTCAACGAATCTGTCCAAAACATCGGTAGACATAATCTCCGAAACAATAGGCAATCCTGTCTCAGCTCTGGCTGTCTTCAGGAATTCCAGACCCTCAAGTCCTAAGCCCTGGAAACTGTAGGGAGATGTTCTGGGTTTATATGCGCCACCTCTTAGAAATGATGCCCCTGATTTTTTTAATTCTTTTGCAATTGAAACTATCTGTTCTTCGCTTTCAACTGAACAAGGACCGGAAATAATAACAAAATGTCCTTCCCCGATTTTTCTGCCGTTTATTTCAATTACAGTATTATCAGGATGAAACATTCTGTTGGCTTGTTTAAACGGTTCTGTTACTTTCAGAACATTTTGGACAATATCATATGAAGAAAAATATAATCTATCAAGCTTGGTGGTATCACCAACAAGTCCAACAATGGTTGTATCAACACCAACCGATATATGGACATCCAATCCCATAGATTTAATACGACTTAACAGCTCATCGGTCTGTTCCCGGGAAGCATCGGGTTTTAATACTAGAATCATAACAAAAATCTCCTACCATACTACAATTATATACATTTATATTCAGCATTTATTAAAGAATTCATTATATATACTGACAATTGCATTATCTGCATCGGCTTCGCTGACACCTAACATAATGCTTACTTCAGATGAACCCTGATTTATCATCCGGATGTTTATATTGTTTTTAGCCAGGGCTTTGGTGATACGGCTCATTATACCTACTGTACTGATCATTCCCTCGCCGACTACCATGACCAGTGCCAGGTCATATTCCAGATTTATACTGTCAACACGCAGTTCCTTAGCTATTCTTTCCATAATACGACTCTTTTTTTCGTCATTGAGATACTTCTTTCGTATAATTATTGAAATATCATCAATACCTGAAGGCATATGCTCAAACGGAATACAGTCCTCTTCAAGAATCTGAAGAACCTTTCGTCCAAAACCGATTTCCCTGTTCATCATATACTTATTTATATTTATTGAGCAAAAGCCCTTATCTCCTGCTATACCAGCCACCGGACACTCGTTTATTTCACGTGTCGGGGCTATCATAGTACCGGGAGAAGCCGGATTGTTGGTATTTTTTATGTTTACTGGTATGCCTCTTTGAAATACCGGTTCCAGGGTCTCTTCGTGAAGAACAGAGAAGCCTGCATAGGACAACTCACGCATTTCCCTGTATGTCAGTTCCGAAATAGCCTTCGGATTATTAATCAGCTTTGGACTTGCAACAAATACAGAGTCCACATCGGTAAAGTTCTCATATACGTCGACCTCTAAAGC
>JAAYTR010000018.1 GCA_012523685.1 Clostridiaceae bacterium
AAGGCAATGCATTATAACGATGCAGAAACTTTAAAACTTACAGAAACCCATCCTGATGAAAGACCTGTGGGAGTACAGATTTTCGGTTCGGAGCCGGAAATAATGGCCGAGGCTGCAGAGAGACTGTCGGCCAGAGAAGATATTGCTTTAATAGATATTAATATGGGCTGTCCGGCTCCTAAAATAGTTAAAAACGGTGAGGGCTCATATCTTATGAAAAAGCCTGAACTGGTCAGGCAAATAGTAAGAGCGGTTGTTAAGGCATCCTCAAAGCCGGTAACGGTTAAGATTCGAAAAGGCTGGGACGAAAGCAGTGTAAATGCCGTAGCCATAGCTGCTATCTGTGAAGAGGAAGGGGCGAAGGCTGTTACTGTTCACGGCAGAACACGAGAGCAATATTACTCGGGAAAAGTTGATTTAAATATTATAAAAGAGGTTAAAAAGGCTCTAACCATACCTGTTATTGGTAACGGAGACATTAAAGTTCCGGAAGATGCCAAAAAAATGTTGGATATATCTGGTTGTAATGCTATAATGGTAGCAAGAGGTGCCCAGGGTAATCCGTGGATATTTAAAAATATTGGTGATTATCTGGAAAATGGGGTATATAATTATAAACCAGATAATAAATCTATTCTTGAAACAATACTTAGACATTACTCCCTCATGGAAAAAACGAAAGGCGAAAGAACCGCTGTTTTGGAAATGAGGAAGCATATAGGCTGGTATCTTCATGGTTTTTACAACAGTGCCCGACTTCGTGCAAGCATTTTTAAGACGCAAAATAAAAATGAAATATTTGATTTACTGGAAAAAGCCTTAATTTAATCGTCTTTTTCCCGATAATATTAAGGGTATATTACAACAAAAATACCAACCCCTTAGATAAGTTACATTTTGTTTACACCTCGGTTTGGATTGTTGACCCCCCAAAGGGGTGGTGATATAATCAAAAACGAATTCATGATGGATAGGCTATCTTATCCATTTGAATCAATAAAGCAAACAAAGTCGGATTGCAAACTAGGAAGCAGGCGCGATCCGTCTTTGAAACCTAATGACCTGCTTCCAAAATCAAAAGGGAGGATTTTCATTATGAGAAACCTTAAGAAATTATTAGCAGTAGTCCTCACCGTTGTGATGATCGCATCGATGATGGTTCCTGCACTCGCAGCTAATACCTATGAAGATGAAGCTCTTAAGCTTCAGGCTATCAATGTATTCGCTGGTGGACCGGAAGATCTGAAATTGGATGAAGGCGTTACAAGAATTCAAGGCCTTACATTCGCAATCAGAGCAGCCGGAAAAGACGCTGAAGCTTTAGCAATGGAAGACGCTGAAGTTGACGCTATTCTTGCTGATTGGACAGATGCAGACTCTATCCCTGCATGGGGCAGAAAGTATGCTGCATACGCAATCAAAAACAGCATTACTGTAGGACTTAGCGCAACCGAGAAAATCTTTGGTGCGATGAATCCAATCAGTGGAACTTCATTCTTAGTTTTCATTATGAAAGCTGGTATGGGTTATGCTGACGTAACAACAGCTACCGTAGTAGAAGCTTCTGTAAACGCTGGTATTCTGACCGCCGGTCAGGCTGCTGGTTTCGGTGCAAATGAAGCTCTTATTCGTGATGACGCTGCAGGTATCCTGTTTGGCGCTTTCACAACCGGCGTTAACGCTGAC
>JAAYTR010000190.1 GCA_012523685.1 Clostridiaceae bacterium
ACCCAAATTTCTCACATAATTCCCTCATTTTTCTTGTCTCTTCAAACATGATATCACCTCTCCTTTTTCTTTACTCTCATGATATCATGTTATTAGTCCGTACATACTAACCCTAACATAGGATGACAGGGTGGGGCTTCACTCCGTTCAGAATGACAATTTAGTTCGCATTATTTTTAATATACGACAAAACAGGTGCTGTTTCTGTTACACCTGTTTTCACAATTTATTTGCAGAAGTTATGATTACCTATCTTAACCACCAAAGGCCGGCTCCATATCCATTTGCTGGTCGCAGTGGCTGGATTGAAATAGTAAATACATCCGTAGGTGGGATCCCAACCGTTCAATGCATCCCTTGCAGCTTTATACGCTGTATCGTTTGGAGGTAAATCTATTTGTCCGTCTGTAACTACATCAAAGGCACCTTTTTGATAGATTACTCCCGCAATAGAATTTGGGAAACGGCTGTCTTTGACCCTGTTAAGAACAACTGCGCCTACTGCTACCATTCCTTCATAAGGCTCCCCGCGAGCTTCTCCATGTATTAAACGCGCTAATAAGTCAACATTACTATTTGTGGTTGCAGATGTTCCGGTAGGTAAGCCCAGAGCATACAAGGTAGCCCTCCCGGCTATGCCGTCAACCTTAAGACCATTTTTACTCTGAAAGTATCTGACTGCCTGATATGTCTGATAACCATATTTGCCGTCTATAGCTCCTCTGTAGTACCCCCAGGCTTTTAGCCTTTTTTGAATTTCGATTACTTCTTTGCCACTTGAACCATAATACGATATTGCCGCCCTGCTGGATTGGTTAACCCTGGTGCTAAGATAAGGTAATATAAATCCTCCTGCCAAAACTATGACAACAATAAAATAGACCCAAGCAATTTTTATTCGTCTTTTCATGCGTACCTCCAAATTGAGTATCCATAAAAAGCATTTGCAATAGGTCAAAAATTATACATAAGTTTTAGAAAACGGGGTTTCCATCAAATCCGGCTAAAAAAATAAAAACCAGAATCCCTACCAGCAGAAAATCGCACTCGCTGCCTTCCATTAACAGCAGCAAAATTAATGCAATTAAAATAATATCATCCTGCCTGAGATTTTTTATGAAGGACGGTAAAAATTGCTGCTGTCTATATTGGGAAGGAACGTGGCGGACCTTTTTCTCATCTGCTTCGTAGGGTAGCGGGATGGAACTAAGACCCCTTGATTCCATTACTGATTCACCCCTTTGTATCGCGGTTAAATGTAGGAGCGATGGTACTTATTATGTTAATCACCTTTAATAGCTGTATTGCCCCTCCAAGGCGCTGCTGTCTTTGAGATCCCAGGAAAGGCTGTATTGAATTTAACAGCGTTATCCTTGAGTCTCTGACATTATTGAACATTCCCATTATTTCGTTGGCCTTTGACATTAGGCCCGCTTCAATACTGCTGTCCCGTGAGACAGGCGGGGGTCTGTAGTCAACCTTTTCTTCAAGAGGAGTATTTGAGCCAGGTGAAGAATCCGCTTTATTTGAGCTTGATTCGGGAGGAACAATATTTTCTACAATATTTTTCAACCCACTGGTATCAGATACCCCAAACATATCAGCAATCTGCTTCAGTTTCTTATCAAGCTCATCTGCCATAAAACCGCCTCCAAATCTACCTTAATAATGATCTTAGCCTTTGTGCAATAATAGCTCCGTCAGGACCCAGGACTCTAATAAGCTTCTCAAAGTCTTTTTCTGTGACTTTGCTTTTTATTTCATCAAGGCTTATTCCCATTTGATTTAGTTTATTTGGATCAAATTCGTTGATTTTTTCGAGAATCTCATTGGTATCATATTGCCCCAGCCTTTTTCTCAGCTCATTGGGATCCTCATTTCTTAACATTTCAAGTGCCTTTTCGAGTTTTTTCTTTTGAATGTTTCCACCCAATTTGTCAAACATATTATAGTTTTCCGGCATATTCTCACCACATAAAGAAGAATCCTGCCCTGTTTAAGTCAACAAAAACTGCCAACAGGTTACGACTCTTGTTTCTCCGTAATAAAACATCTCATCAAATTGTATGCAGATATGCTTGTCATGTTGCATATAAAGTATAAAAACAATATGCAGCCAGCTCAAATAAAAACAAGCACTGCGGGAGTTACTCAGCAGTGCTTTTTAAACTTTTTATACAACCTTCAGATTTTACCTAATATCTTATCAAGGGCAGCTATGAAACCATCAATATCTTCCTTTGAAATAATCAAAGGTGGTAACATACGGATGATGTTTTCTCCGACAGAACCAATCAGATAGCCGGCTTCAAGAGATTTTAGCTTAATTTTCACAGCTTTGGGCTGTGAAAGCTCAACACCTATCATAAGGCCTTTGCCTCTGACCTCTTTTATGATGCTATGTTTTTTCTTTAGATCGTTAAGCTCGTCAATAAAGTATTCTCCCATAATGGCTGAGTTATCGCAAAGGTTTTCATTTATAATGGTGGAGAGTGCTGCAAATCCTGCACTGCAAGCCAGAGGATTGCCACCGAATGTAGAACCGTGGTCGCCCGGTTCAAAGGCTGAGGCATAAGGTTCCCTTGCACAAAGAGCACCAATGGGGAAGCCTCCGCCGAGAGCTTTAGCCAATGTGAAAATATCAGGTTCTATACCAAAATGTTCATAACCGAACATTTTTCCTGTTCTTCCAAGACCGCACTGCACTTCGTCAAAAATAAGTATTATGTCTTTATCGTTGCAAAGCTTGCGAACTTGTCTTATATAATCCATATTTGCAGGATTAACACCACTTTCCCCTTGTATAGGCTCAAGCATTACAGCACATGTATATTCAGTTATTGCATTGTCAAGAGCATCAATATCATTCATTGGAACACTCAGAAACTTTGGAGTAAGTGGACAGTAATTCTTCTGATATTTTTCCTGTCCGGTTGCGGCCAATGTGGCTAGAGTTCTTCCATGAAAGGATTTTTCCAGGGTTATAATTTCGAATTTTTCCGGGAATCCCTTCTTTCTGTAATAGAGGCGGGCAAGCTTTATGGCTCCTTCATTGGCTTCAGCGCCGCTGTTGGCAAAGAATACCCTGTCACAGCAGGAATTTTCCACAATCAACTGAGCCAGCTTTGCCTGGGATTCAATGTAATAATAGTTAGAGCAATGAATAAAATTTTGAGCCTGTTCAATAATTGCATTAACCAATGCAGGATGGGAATGGCCAAGCGCATTTACTGCGATGCCTGCCAAAAAATCATAATACACTTTTCCGTCTTTATCCCACAGTTTCATTCCTTCACCCCTGGTAAAGCAAACTGGTAATCTGTCGCCAAAGGTATTCAAGTGGTATTTTTTATCCAATGCGATTATTTCATTTAAGGTCATAAAAAACCGCCTCCTATTTATCATTGTAAATAATTATACATATAAATGCATAAATATTCAACATCATTTGCTAATTATTACTGAAATATATACTATAAATTTCAAATAAATTGAAAAAGATACAGATTGAAAGCTTAAATTCATGGGAATAGAATGTAAATGAGAAGTATTAAAAACATCTTTTGGGATGGTAATTTTATGGAGAAGGCAATTAAAAAGCTAATAGAAATAGAGCATGAAGCCCAGAGACTGGTGAAAGAAGGATATGCACAGTCAGAAAGAATCCGGCAGGGAACCCTCGAAGAGTTAAAAAAAATGGAATGTAATATAAATGAAATGGCAAATTACAAGATTGAGCAGTTAAGCCGGAAGAGCCGTTTAGATGCTGATGAGAAGATTTTGAAAATCAAAGAAAGCACAGAAAAGAGGATTCGTGCTCTTGAGGATTATGTTGAGAATAATCGGGAGACCTGGGAAAATCAAATTTTTAACCGGATTCTCGAAAGGTGAAATTATGCTGAAAGAAATAAAATATGGTGCACTGTCAGGCAAATCAAGAGCTATGTTCGGGAAGTTATTAAACAAGCATGATTATAAAGCCTTAATGCAGAAAAAAAATATCAGCGAGGTAGTGGCGTATCTTAAGCACAATACCCGTTATAGTGCAATACTCGACGAAATAGATGAGAATAATATCCACAGAGCAAGCCTTGAAAACACTTTAAAGAAAGATATAATAAGCGACTATGCCAAATTTTTTAAATTTGCCAGTGTGCAGTTAAAGGAGTTTATAAATGTTTATTATAAAAAAGTTGAAATAGAGAGCTTAAAACTTATTCTCAGAGCATTTGAAGCCGGATATGTGGAGTATTCCACACTTGAAGAATCATTAATATTCCTGAATAGGAACGATAAGCTGAACATATCTAAGCTTGCGTTGTCGAGAGATTTAGAGGAGTTTCACTCGAGGCTTTATGGCACAGATTATTATGAATTACTAAAGCCGTTCATTTTTGATAATGAGGAATCTCGCCTTTTTTACATGGAAATGACCTTAGACCTTTACTATCTAAGAAGTATAAAAAGGACTTATGAGTCGCTGTTGAGCAAGGAAGACAGTGCAATTATAAAGGAGATGCTTGGGATTGAAGCCGATATTATCAACATATTCTGGATATATAGAAGCAAGAACTTTTATGGTATCTCCAATGAGGTAATAAAAAGCTATAAAGTGCGTATTAACGGCAAACTCAGCAAGAAGACAATAGAAAGTCTGATGAATGCTTCAGATTCAGAAGAGTATTTAGATATATTAAAGAAAACACCTTATGGTTTTTTGTTTAATGATCAGAATCAACTGTTCTTTGAGCATAATTATATGGAATATATTTATAAGCTTCATAAAATGTACTTCCGAAGACAGCCGTTTTCTGTTGCTTGCATAATTTCATACTTAAGATTGAAAGAGCTGGAGCTTTCAAATATTATTTCAATCATAGAAGGTATACGTTATGGTCTTTCAGAAGAGCGAATCCAGAGCTTTGTCGCGGGAATGAATCTATAAGGCGGAAAGGGTATCTGACAATGGCTATTGAACAAATGAAGTATATAAGAATAATGGGTCCTATAAATAAGATAGATGAAGTTGTGCTTAAACATGTAATTAATAGAAATGTTCAGCTCGAGCCTGCTTACAAGCATCTTAAGGTTCCGGGCTTAATTCCTTTTGAAGAAGATAATTCATTCGGTAATCTGCTAAAAAGAATGAAGGTACTGAATGAGAATTTTCAAGTAAAGATTGAGGAGTATGACAAAGAGACTATCGAAAAGGAGCTCTTAGAGCCAGTTGATGCTCTTGATATAGAATCTTTTGTAAAAGGTATTGAGGATAGACTATCAAATTTCAGAAAGGAGTCCGAGGCTGACAAGGCTGATATAAGAGAAAGAGAACAGATTATAAAGCAGATACTACCGTTATCATCTTTAAATATTAATATGGATGAACTCTTTCACCTTTCGTTTATAAAATTCCGTTTCGGGATGGCGCCAAAGGACTTATATAACCGACAGAAGAAGTATCTGGACGAATTGGATGTAGTTGTTGTACCGGTTTCGGAAGATGGTAATAATATATGGCTGTCATACTTTATGCCTGCTTCAGCAGCACAGGTAGTTGATAATGTTTTTGCGACTATGGGGTTTACCCGGGTTAGAATTTCTGATGATGTAAAAAGCACACCGAAGATTACTATTGACAGGATGAAATCAGAAATCGCTCAGCTGCAAGAAAAGCTTAAGCAAGCCGGGGAGAATATGGAAAAGTATCTGGAAGAGCGGAGAGAAGAGTTTATCAGGTTATTTCATAAAGTTATATATCTGAATAAATTAAATGAGGTTAAAAGATTATGCTCACACAGCCATGAAACCTTCTTTATGATTGGCTGGATACCATGTGCAGATTATGACAGGCTTACCAAAGAAATTGCTGCAATAGACCAGATAGTCATTGGATGCGAAGACCCGGATTGCGTTATTAATGCCACTCCGCCTACAGTAATGAAAAACAACCGGTTTTTTAAACCCTTTGAAAGCCTGGTTACAATGTATGGGTTGCCCTCTGCAAACGAGATAGACCCAACCCCATTGCTTTCAATAACATTTGTGCTCATGTTTGGATTTATGTTCGGCGATGTAGGTCAAGGTGCAATTATCGCTATTCTGGGATTGGTATTATATAAAATTAAAAAAATGCCCTTAGGCGGCGTTATGGTTTATGCCGGTATATCTTCAACAATATTTGGATTTGTGTACGGCAGCGTTTTCGGTAATGAAGAAATATTATCTCCAGTATGGATGAGCCCGCTTCACAGTAAGTCAAATATTAATATAATACTCTACGTTTCTGTGGGATATGGCGCGTTCATAATAATAATAACCATGATTGCAAATATGATAAATTGCATCAAAATGCGCAAGTGGGGGAAACTGTTATTTGATAAGAACGGGCTTGCCGGTCTGCTCTTCTATGGCGGGCTTGTGGCTGTTGTATTGATTTACATTAAGACAGGACGTTTCATCCTATCGGGATTAATTCTTATACCGGTGGTTATTATTCCCGCTCTGATGATTCTCTTTAAGGAGCCCCTGGAAAATTTAATATTGCGCAAAGATCACATCATGCCAAACGAAAAAGGTATTTACTTTGTTGAGTCGGGATTTGATATTTTTGAAACTTTGCTTTCATTTTTTTCAAGTACGGTTTCTTTTGCAAGAGTAGGTGCTTTTGCTCTCAATCATGCAGGCCTGTCCCTTGCGGTATGGACTCTTTATGGAATGATGAGGGGAGCGGGCGGAATTCTGACTGTTATTATCGGTAATGTTATTACTATAGGGCTTGAAGGTCTCATTGTGGGAATTCAGTGCATGCGCCTTGAGTTTTATGAGATGTTTGGCCGTTACTATATTGGTGAAGGGCATGAATTCAGACCTATACGGGTTTTGGATGAGTAATTTAAATCAGCTGACAGTGTTCTGCCGGCAATAATAAAAATTATAGTCAATGGAGGTCATTTATATGGGATTAATATTAATTATCGCACTTGCACTGGTTTTATCAACAGTAGGTATAGGTGTTACCTGTGTTAATAAAGGGATCAAGGGCAAAAATTACAAGCAGCTTATGGGTATGAATGTAACTGCAATGGCCGGAATTCTAATTGTATCAACTATAGTACTGCTGTCCGGCGGAATATCTGCTTTTGCTGCAGAGGGCGCCGAGGCTGTGTCTTCATCGGCAGAAGGACTTAAATACGTTGCAGCTGCCTTAGCTATAGGCATTTCGGCAATAGGTTCCGGCATAGCCGTTGCGTCAAGTGGAGCAGCAGCCTTAGGAGCTTTAAGCGAAGATCCTAAAATCTTTGGTAAAGCCTTTGTGTTTGTCGGTTTAGCTGAAGGTATTGCAATTTACGGACTAATAGTTTCAATTCTTATACTGAATGCCTGATTGGGGTTTTAATAATGAAGATGTTTCTTATAAGTGACAATATCGATACAAAAATAGGTATGCGGCTTGCCGGAGTGGATGGTGTGGTTGTTCATGGGCAGGAAGAA
This sequence comes from Clostridiaceae bacterium, assembly GCA_012523685.1. Taxonomy (GTDB): domain Bacteria; phylum Bacillota; class Clostridia; order DSM-8532; family DSM-8532; genus DTU059. The sequence goes on from JAAYTR010000190.1 coordinate 7,492, forward strand.
GCTCTGGACGTTTTAAAAAAGGCCATAGCAGATAAAGAAACAGGAATAATTCTTATCACTGAGTTAATAGCAGCCATGCTTCCTGATGTTATATCAGATATTAAGTTAAATTACACAAAACCACTGATTGTTGAGATTCCTGACCGGCATGGCACAAGACGCCGGCCTGATCACATTATGAGAAGTATAAACGAGGCTATTGGAATCAAGTTATGATGGATAATAATTTCATTGCAATTAAAACATTAATGATGGCAGGAAGCAGGAGTTATTTATGAACAGGACAGAGGAAAAGCTCAATAAGTTCTCATATATGGTAATGAAGGAAGCTGATGCAAGGAAAAAGGAATTGTTATCTCAAGCTGAAAATGACAGAATCAAAACCATTGCCGAAAAAGAGATAATGTTTTTGAAAAAAGCTTATAATCAGATTCATGAATCCCTGGCCAGAATTGAGAAGGAGCATAATGAAGAAGTGTCAAAGGCTATATTGGAAAGCAAGCAAACACTTTTCAACAATCGTGAGAAAATATTGCACCAGGTGTTTTCAAACGTCAGAGGAAAGCTTGAGGACTTCAAACGCAAGGATGAGTACAGGAGCTATATGATTAAAACGATTTTACTGAGCCTGGAACAAATCGGAAAGGGAGAGATTCTGATTTATGCAGATAGTGATGATATTCCGCTTATTGAAGAAATTAGAGCAAAAGCCGGAACAAGGTTTGAGTTATTTGAGAGCGAAGAGCAGCTTATCGGCGGTTTCGTCATATGCAATAAGACAAAGGGGCTGATGTATAATTACTCCTTTATTAATGGTCTGAAACAAGAGAGGGATTTGTTCCTCGAGAACTATGGGCTTTCAATTGATTAATTAAAGGAAACATATCTAACATACAAAACTGAGGGTGAACAGATGGGAGACACATCACACGGAACTATATATGGAATAAACGGTCCGGTTATCAAGGTTCGCGGCAATCATGCGTTTCAAATGCTTGAAATGGTATTGGTGGGGCATGACAGGCTAGTGGGTGAAGTTATACGAATTCTGAAGCATGAGACCATTGTTCAGGTTTATGAAAATACTACCGGGCTAAAGACAGGTGAACCTGTAGTATCAACCGGGAAGCCCCTTACTGTCAAGCTGGGGCCTGGTATTATTGGTAATGTCTTTGACGGCATCGAAAGACCTCTTGTAAAAATTGCTGAAGACACAGGCATATATATAAAGCGAGGCAGCGTTATGAACAACCTCGACACAGAAAAGCTATGGGATGTCAAAATGCTTGTTGAACCCGGTGATTATTTGAATCAGGGCGAGGTGTTTGCTGAGGTGAAGGAGACCGAGTCGGTCAATCATAAGATAATGGTACCTCCGGGAATTAAAGGTGAGGTAATTGAAGCTGTCGGAGATGGGCAATATAATATTGAAAAAACAATAGTCAAGGTCAGAGATGAAAAGAGAATACATAACCTTACTCTTGTACAGGAATGGCCCGTGCGTGAGCCGAGACCATATTATCGCAGACTTCCTCTGGATATACCGCTTATTACAGGTCAAAGGGTTATTGACACTCTGTTTCCTTTGGCAAAGGGAGGAACGGCAGCTATACCGGGTGGTTTTGGTACCGGTAAAACTCTTACCCAGCATCAGCTTGCAAAATGGGCTGATGCTGATATTATCGTCTATGTTGGCTGCGGAGAACGCGGAAATGAAATTACCGAGGTCCTGGAGGATTTTCCAGAATTAATAGATCCCAGAAGCGGAAGACCGTTAATGGAGCGGACAGTGTTAATAGGCAACACCTCCAATATGCCTGTTGCCGCAAGAGAGGCATCAATTTATACGGGTATTACCCTGGCTGAATACTATCGTGATATGGGTTATGATGTGGCAATTATGGCGGATTCTACCTCCCGCTGGGCCGAAGCTCTCAGAGAAATATCCGGAAGGCTTGAAGAAATGCCGGCAGAAGAAGGCTTTCCCGCATATCTGCCATCCAGACTCTCTGAATTCTATGAAAGAGCCGGCAGGGTTGAAAACTTTAATAAAACCCTTGGGTCAGTTTCAATAATAGGAGCGGTTTCACCCCAGGGGGGAGATTTCTCAGAACCTGTTACACAGAATACAAAGCGATTTATAAGATGCTTTTGGGCTCTTGATAAGTCTCTGGCGTACACAAGGCATTATCCGGCTGTTAACTGGACAAACAGCTATAGCGAATATAGCGATGAACTTTCCGGATGGTATAACGAGATTGCTCACCCGGAATTCATGAATAAGAAAGCTATGTTAAGCCGGATTCTTCAGGAAGAAGGAAAACTATTGGATATAGTTAAGCTTATAGGCAGTGACATTCTGCCCGATGAGCAGAAGCTGGTGCTGGAAACAGCCAGGACTATAAGGCAGGGCTTTTTGCAGCAGAATGCCTACCATGAGCAGGACGCCTATGTTCCTGTGCAGAAGCAATATCTGATGATGGACTCTATTTTACGGCTTTATGAGAAAACCACCAGGCTTGTTTCCCTTGGGATACCGGTATCTGTTATACGAAAATCCGGGGTATTTGAAGAGCTCATACGCATTAAATATAATATATCTAATGAAGATACCGGTGCTTTTGACGAGTTAAATATGAAGCTGGAAACAAGACTTGATGAAATAGAATCGGATTATAAACAGAATTAAGATGATTATCGCTTTTGCATGTGCGGAATGTAGCTTAAAGTTTTCCAAAGGTTAACAATCTCCAGCTTCAAATGTTAAATAACGGGCAAAGCCCTTATTTAAGTTTTGGGAAGGGTAATAGTATGAATGTAGAATATATAGGTCTTAAAGAGATTTCCGGTCCACTTGTAGTAATTGATGGAGTAAAGAATGCCTCCTATGAAGAAATGGTCGAAATCACAGTCGGTAAAAACAAGAAGCTGGGCAGGATAATAAAAATTGAAGGGGAAATGTGTGTAATACAGATATTTGAAGGCACACGGGGAGTTTCACTGGAAAACACACATTCCAGACTTCTTGGCAAACCTTTAAGAATGCCCCTTTCAATGGAACTGTTAGGGAGAGTACTGGACGGAATAGGAAGGCCTGTAGACGGACTGGGAGAAATATTTCCGGAGAAAAGCCGGGATATAAATGGTGAGCCCATTAACCCGGTGATGCGAAAATATCCCAGAAATTTTATACAGACTGGGATATCTTCTATTGACGGTCTTATAACTCTTATTCGGGGACAAAAACTACCGGTTTTTTCCGGAAGTGGTCTTCCGCACAACAAACTGGCAGTCCAGATTGTGCGACAGGCAAGAATCACTGACGGCGAGAATGATAACTTTGCTGTGGTCTTTGCTGCTATGGGGGTTAAATATGATGTTGCCGAATATTTCAAGCAAAGCTTCAAAAAAAGCGGAGTTCTTGACAGAGTAGTCATGTTTTTGAATTTAGCCAATGATCCTGTAGTGGAAAGAATAGTTACTCCAAGATGTGCCTTAACTGCGGCCGAATATCTTGCGTATGAAAAAGGCATGCATGTACTGGTTATTTTGACGGATATGACGTCCTATGCAGAAGCACTGCGTGAAATCTCATCATCCAAGGGTGAAATACCTTCCAGAAAAGGTTATCCGGGATATCTGTACAGTGATTTAGCCTCAATTTACGAGCGTGCAGGCATGGTAAAGGGAAGTAAGGGCTCTATAACCCAAATACCTATTCTCACAATGCCCAATGACGATATAACTCATCCAATTCCCGACCTGACAGGCTATATAACCGAGGGGCAGATAGTTTTGGATAAGAACCTTGCTTTCAAAGGAGTATATCCGCCAATCAGCATTCTGCCGTCGCTGTCGCGGCTTATGAAGGACGGTATCGGAGAAGGCTACACAAGAGAAGATCATCCCCAGGTTGCAAACCAGCTTTTTGCATCCTATGCCAAGGTACAGGAGGTGCGTGCTTTAGCATCTGTCATTGGTGAGGAGGAGTTAAGTCATATTGATAAGATATATATGAATTTTGGACGGGAATTTGAAAAAAACTTTATATCACAGGATTTCCAGGAAAACAGGAGCATAGAAGAGACTCTTGACCTTGGCTGGAGGTTATTGAGATTGTTGCCTGAAGAAGAACTGGACCGGCTGTCACCTGAAATTACAGATAAATATTTTAAAGCTCCCGAATCAAGGGAAGGGGATTTCTAGAATATGGATACAAATTTATTTCCAACAAAAGGGAATCTTATAATTGCCAGGAATTCTCTTGCTTTGTCCCGCCAGGGATTTGAGTTATTGGATAAGAAGCGCAACATTCTGGTCAGGGAATTAATGGGCATGATTGATAAAGCAAAAAAAATTAACGATGAAATCCAGGTTGTCTTTAGCGAGGCATACGAAGCTCTCCAGGATGCCAACATCAGCATGGGCATTTCAGTTGTTCAGCAGATCGGGTTTGCTATACCGGAAGAAGAAAGCATCCAAATAAGGGATCATAGCGTTATGGGGGTTGAAATACCTGTTATATATGTTAATGAAAAAAATATGCAGCCTCATTACGGATTTCGTATGACCAATGGTACTCTTGATCTGGCAAGAAAAAAATTTGAAAAGGTTAAGATTCTTTCAGTAAAATTAGCAGAAATTGAAAACTCCATATACAGATTGGCTAAGAATATCAGACGAACCATGAAACGCACTAACGCACTTAAGAACATAATAATACCGAAATACGAGAGCATCTGTTCTACCATTGAAAATGTACTGGAGGAAAAGGAGCGGGAAGAGTTTTCCCGCCTTAAAGTTATTAAAGGAGTTAAAGAGAATAAAGACAAATTTTAATTTGACATTAGAGTATTGAAATTGTATTATAGAAATAATAATTGTTAAAGGCAGTGAAGGAGCCTCTGTAATTATTGATTTCCTGTAAAGAGAGCCTGTGGTTGGTGAGAACAGGCAGGAATTTAATTATAGGCATCACTCCGGAGCCCGGTATCTGAAATGAAATGTAAGGTATCGCGTCAGCCACGTTACAGGCAAGGGTTTGTTAGAACCTTAATGAGGGCTTTATTAAAAGCTAAAAATGGGTGGTACCACGGGTTACAGACTCGTCCCAGCAACGAATGTTGTTGAGACGAGTTTTTTATATGTATGCCGAATTTAATAAGGAGGTAACAGGTATGAATGACAAGATTATTGAGATTGCACAGCGAATAAGGGGCTTAAGAGAGGATTTCAAAATTTCTGTAGCAGAAATGGCGCAGCTTGTGGAGGTTACCGAAGAGGAATACTTATGTTATGAAGAAGGAAAAAGAGATTTTTCTTTTACTTTCCTTTACAAGGTTGCAGCTCGTTTAGGCTTAGACATAAGTGAATTGTTGACGGGAAGCAGCCCTACACTATCGGTTTATACCCATGTCAAAAAAGGAAAAGGGCTCTCGATTGAGCGCAGAAAAGGCTTTGAATATCAGAGCCTGGCATATTTGTTTAAAAACAGAAATGCTGAGCCGTTCCTTGTTGAGGCTCCATATGACGAAGCCGCTGACAAAGGAGAAATCATGCAAAGAGATCATGACGGCCAGGAGTTCGATTATATCTTGAGTGGATCATTGAAGGTTAAAATCGATGATCATGAGTTTATTATGGAAGAAGGCGACTCTGTATACTATGATGCATCACATAAACATGGCATGGTAGCAACAAATGGAAAACCATGTGTATTTTTGGCGGTGGTAATCAGAGATCAAAACGGGAGGATGGGCTAATGTCGAGGCTATATAAGGAATACGTGATTGAAACACTGAATAACGAAGGAAATGTTGAAAAAGTAAGCTTTAAGCAAGATCCAAACTATAACTTTGCATATGACGTTGTTGACAGGCTGGCGGCTGAAAAACCTGAGAAATTAGCAATGGTCTGGTGCAATGAAGCTGGAGATGAAAAGTTTATTACATTTAAAGAAATGAAAGAATATAGCGATAAAACTGCCTCCTTTTTTCAAAGTCTGGGAATAAAAAAAGGCGATGCAGTTATGCTTATTCTGAAGCGCCATTATGAGTGGTGGTATTGTATGATGGCACTTCACAAGATTGGTGCAATAGCCATTCCGGCCACTAACCAGCTTATGACCAAAGATATTGTATATCGTGTAAATGCTGCCAGTATTAAGGCTGTGGTATGCACTGCAGAAGGACAAATATCAGATTTGGTAGATGAAGCGCAGCAGGAAACTGAGACCCTCAGCATAAAGATTCTGGCCAGGGGAAAGAAAAATGGATGGTTGAGCTATGAGGAAGGGATAGCCGGTGCGCCGGATTTTGTAGCCCCAACCGGAGACGACAGACCTAAAGCCGAAGAAATAATGTTAATGTATTTCTCATCCGGCACAACAGGTATGCCGAAAATGGTGGCTCACAACCAGTATTATACTCTGGCTCATATTCCTACTGCAGTTTATTGGCATAATACAGATCCTGAAGGATTGCATCTGACAGTGGCTGAAACTGGCTGGGGTAAGGCTGTCTGGGGGAAATTATATGGTCAGTGGCTTGCAGAAAGTGCTGTATTTACATTTGACTTTGATCGGTTTAATCCGGACGAGATGCTCAAACGCATTGCCAAATACAAAGTGACCACATTCTGTGCTCCGCCAACCATATATAGATTCCTTATCAAAGAAGACCTTTCCAGGTATGATCTCTCATCGGTAAAATATTGCACCACCGCAGGTGAGGCTTTGAATCCCGAGGTGTTTAACCGGTTTAAAGAATTAACCGGGATAAAGTTAATGGAGGGTTTTGGTCAGACTGAGACAACACTGTGTCTGATGACTTCTACCTGGATGGAACCTAAGCCCGGATCAATGGGTAAGCCCTCGCCGGGTTATGAAATGGATCTTGTGGATGAGAACGGGAACAGTGTTGAACCCGGCCAGGTAGGCGAGATAGTTTTAAGGCTGGATAATGGAAAACCCATGGGTCTTATGATGGAATACTACAGGGATGAAGAAAGGACCAGTCAAGCCATACGTGACGGTCTTTATCACACAGGGGATACCGCCTATAAAGATGAGGACGGATATTTCTGGTATGTCGGAAGGACCGATGATATTATTAAATCTTCCGGATACCGCATTGGTCCCTTCGAGGTGGAAAGTGTTATTATGGAGCATCCGTCTGTACTGGAATGTGCGGTTACCGGTGTTCCTGATCCTGTAAGAGGACAAATTGTTAAAGCAACTATTGTACTGACAAAGGGATATGACCCAAGTGAAGAATTGAAAAAAGAAATACAGGATTACGTAAAAACTCATACTGCACCGTATAAATATCCCCGCATTATAGAGTTTGTAGATGAATTACCAAAAACAATCAGCGGTAAAATACGTCGTACCGAAATAAGAGCTAAAGATCAGGCATAGTAATTTAACAATACTAATAATAAAAAGGCCAGGGGATTTTATTTCTCCTGGCTTTTATAAATTGATACCATCTTTTATTTCGGTTCAATAAGAATTTTATCCTCCATTCATAATTTTCAGCGGGGGTACAATCTCACGCTGAAAAACAGGTGGTATCCGCCGCTTATAAAGACGGGGTATATCCTAAGTTTGTTATATTTCTCCGGGGCCATAAGAAATCAAGTCGGGTTTTATAAATTTTCCATTGATTATTAACTTTTTTATAACAGTCGTAATAGATTCCTATTGTACCCAGGGGATTGATGTTTTCACGATATGGTCCTCATCCCATTCGCACTTTGCATCCTCAGTAAAAAGAGCACACAACTTATCGAGATCCTGGGCATCAAAATAATGAGAATACAGGCTTCGGAGCTTCTTGATCTCTTCGATGTTAATTATATCTTCAATAGTCATGGACATAAAGAAATGCCCGCTTATTATGCCGAAATAAAAATCAGCGTTCCGTATTTCTGCTGCGTTCCCGCTTGCGCTGCCAATCGGCAAGCAGCTTCATAATGACTTCTTCCATTTGCTTTGCAGTGTAGTCCTTTGGGAAAAACTTCTTTATACGCTCCTTTGGCAGCTTGATTTGCTCCCTTTGGTTTGGCTTTTCCTCCGTCATAATGGCAAATATCATATCCATATCAAGTTTTCCGTCCTGGCTCAGTTTCTTCATTCTCTGAGCTTGAGACAGGGATGGGGTACAGTCCTCGCTTTCCATCGTTTCAAGCAGGTTATACTGTTCTTTTTCGGCAAGGTAAGAGAGTTCAACCGCAGGGCTAAAGGCTATCCTTCTGTCATCTACCATCTGAAGTATAGGCGGGATTAACTGGGTAAGATGGATATAGCGCTGTACCTGTCTGCCGCTTTCATTATTTTCCGCAACCAAATCTCTGGACTTGTGGACGAGTTGTCCACAAGCTATTCCTTGATGTTTAATAGCTTCAAGCTTCATCTTGTAAGCAAATGCTTTTTCGGAAGGTAAAATATGCTCCCGATGAAGATTGCTGTCCACTAAAGCAATGATAGCGGCATCTCTATCCATATCACGAACAAAGGCAGGGACTGTATCTAACTCTGCCTTTTCACAAGCCTTTTTTCGCCGATGTCCTGAAATAATTTCATAGCCGCCCTCATCCCTGGGGCGTACCACAAGGGGCGAAATCACGCCATAATCCTGTATGCTGTCTGCCATTGCCTGTAATTCCTCATCGTCAATCACTTTGTACGGATTACCGGAAAAAGGGTGCAATTCGCTAAGCGGAATCGCTCTTATGGTTTCCTTCATCTTGTATCCCTCACTTTCGGTTTTATGGATCGTTTCATATTCGGCAGCTGTGTTAGTGCTCTCTCTTTCTGTGCCCGTTTCATCTCTTTCAGAGCCTGTTTAAATAGCCATACAGGAATATGCTTTCTTTTCGTAATCATAGAGGATACACCACGCTCAAGCTCAGGCCATCTTGCGGACATATGCTTATGAAAGTCCGTCTGCCATTTGGATAATTGCGCCTGATTGCCGAGTATAAGCTTTGCAGAGAGCTTATTATCTTTTGTAATTGGGCAAAAAGAAAGGTGCATATGTGGCGTTTTCTTGTCCATATGCACCGTAGCGGATATGATATTCTGTTGTCCTATTTTCTCTGAAATAAAGGTAAAGGCTCTCTCAAAATATTCTCTTTGTTCAGGTGGTGACAATGCCGACATAAAGTCGGGGCTGGCTGTAATAAGAGTTTCCACCATAACTACGCTGTCACACCGCACCTTGCAGCCTGCCTGCTCTATCAGGCGGTTTATTTCCTTACGATAGGTGGTAGGTGGTCTGACAAGATGGTAATTGTCTTTGATTCGGGCAAGGTTAATATCCGGATTACTCATGTAGGCTTCCTTTTTTCGCTCATTGTGTCTTTCAATGGCACTGACACCGCCTGCCTTGCGCTTTTGAAATCTCAGTATTGCATATGGCATCTTCCTTTCCTCCTTTTCAAATTAAGGCAACAACGCAACAATACATAGAATGAGAATGTTTGCATTCTTGCTTTGCGTTGTTGCCTTGAACGGGGAGGGCGGCATTGCAGGCAATGCCTGTTATATTGTCTATGATTGCCATGGATTTCTGTGAAAAATGCTCACTGTAATAAGTCAAATAAAATCACATTTTTTATGAGCTTTTATAACGGAAAAAGACCTGCTGATTTCTCAACAGGCCATAGATACTGATATGTAGTTTTAAGCCAGTTTTAATCACTATTGGACATTTTATAAAGGTTGCAAACTGATTTATTATTGAATCTCAAGTCATTTCCAACTGAAATGCTTTTCTCTACTAAATTACCATTCTTTAATTTATATGCAATATAAATTTTTGATTCCTTGTGTAAATTTCTTAAGTCTTGTTCGCTTAATCCCCTGATATCAAAAATAATATATGCTATACTCTATTACTCTGAATATCTTAAAGCCCCGCCTTCGGTGAATGTAAATTTTTGTCCATTAACATAGAAGGGCTTTGAAGTGTCTATTCCCATCTTATCCAGACCTGCTTTAATTTTCTCGTACATATCGGGGCTTAACGAGGCCATTGGCATTTGGCCGTTTGCTATACGTATAAGATGATCAAAAGATTCACCTATACGCCGTATAGATTCATATTGTTCTACTCCACCCATTTGCATAATCGTCCATTCATGACCTCTTTCTATTTCCCGTAGTTCAGCAACTTGCTCTCTTGTCAACTTGGATAAGTCAGGTATTCCATTTTCGTCTCTTTGACCATTTAACATTCTGTTTATAGTTTCATTAAATTTTTTAACATAGGCACTACCTATTGGGTTTGAACCCCAGGACATGCTTACAGAACTATCCCCTATACTTAGAATAACATCCTGCCCCGAATACTCACCAAGGCTCAATGTAGTTCCAGGAGTTAAGTTAATGGAGTTTTCCTGACTTTGTGAAGATTCCATAATTTTAGAACGTATGTAGGCTGTCCCCAGAAAATTCATCGGATTAAATTGGCTAAAATCATGATACACATTTTTTAGCTGTTTGGATTCATCTTTTAGGCTTTCTTGATACAAACTGTCCTGTGGTGCAAAATTAGGCACTCTTTTGTTGGCTGCATAGCCTTGATACATTACTGATGCATACGCATTATTGGCTTCTACTCTCAAAACTTCCACCTACATATTACTTTCAATTTTCATAAAAAGGGACATACCCAAAGCTTTTCACGGCATGTCCCCGTCCTACATTAGATGTAGTTTTAAAGCTTCATTCCGATTTATCCAGACTTTATTAAGAATAGGTACGTACACTATGTATATCGGAATGTTAAGGAAAATCTTTACACTCATTTATTCAATGATGTATTTATATGCAAAGTAAATATTGGGAGTCCAAGTAGCTATTGGAGTATAAAGATATTGAATTTTTGTTGTAATAGGCCACTGTTGCTTTACATACAAAGTATCTTCAGGAATATCTAGAACATAATCCAATCCTACAAAAGTTTCATACCACGTATCTGTCTGAGCAGAGTATAAATATTTAACTTGGTTTCCCCAGTTTCCAGTACCTGTGCTGTCAATTTGTATATACCGTACTACGGCTGAATCTGGAATACTAGCGTCATAACTTAAGTCAAATATCTGATATGGCAAAATTGTACCTACATTACTGGATGTAAAATTAAAAGTCAAATTAGTTGGCATCCACCCTGTTGTCCCGTTCTGCCATGCGTCTCCGACAAAAAGCTTATAGTTCGCATTGTCGTTATACCCACTGTAAGGTACTACAACAACATACCATGTTCCAGAAGTTTGTACGTCTATATAAATCCTTTCATCTGCGTTACCAGGATTTTGTGATGCCGCATAATTGAAATTTGGGTCGAATATATACAGGTCATAATCACAGCCAGCAGGAATATCTTTGAGTAAAAAGGCCACTATCTCATCGGGATCGGAACTGACGGTCAGATTTATTTTGTACCAGTCCTGGTCGATTGCGGTTCCAATATTTGCATACGTATATTGATTATATGAAATAGTTGCAGCAGTGCCGGAATCATCGTTTGGCTCATACGGGTCTGTCAAAGTTTGAGGCGAGACATTATCCGTTCCATCCTTCGAGCTTGACGTACTTTGAAGCCCTTTTTTTATTTCCTCAATGTCTACACCTTTTGAAAGTGGAGCATTGTTACTTACTTGGGTTAATTCCAATTTGAACTCTGCAACAGCATCCTTGTCAAAGTTTACCGCAGGTGTAGGCAGCTGTTTTGAATCCAGTGCTTTACTTTCACTAGCAGACACAGATAATGTGGAGCCGGTTGCAAGCACTATAACACAGATAAACACTAATAGTTTTGATAATATATTCCTCATAGAAAAAACCTCCAATCTCATATTGACTTCTTATGGTTTTTGAGATACATTCCTTGATGTAAGGCTCTTTTAGTATCCTTTTAATCATAGGCTTTTGAAGGGGCAAGATAACGGGGATATGTGAGAGCCTTTTAAGTCTTATGAAAACCTTATAGGTTTATCAGGCGATCTTATATGTACCATAGCTTGTCCATCTCCTTTTTTCAATATATGTGGAGAGACTTAAAATTTATCTCTCTATAATATTAGACACAATAACTGATTAAAAAGTTACACATTTTTGGAAATATGGTACCATATTCCTATTAAATAATGCCAAAAGTCCTAACTCGCTAGGTGAAATCAATTATCACAACATCAAGTGATATGGCTTTTATACCAATTTGTTACTGTTTACAATGTTTTAGTTTATACCTTGTTTTTTGAAATAAAAAAAGACCTGCTCATTCAGCAAGTCGGTTAACTATAGAAACTATATAGCTTTAGGTATTTAAGCAAAGTAATATATGCTTTTTCTATGGGAATATAGAATCCAACTCCGCAATGTTTCTCATTCACTGCGTTGTTGCGTTGTTGCCTTGTGGCAGTATCCAGTACCAGCAAGAGCCTTGTTTGTAGGACTTGGCACCTATTGATTTTTTCGCGTTTTCGGCTGTCCGCCTGCTGATATTCTGCTTTGCCATTCCAGCATAAATGTCGGAGCAGGGGACAGCACCATTGCGTAATATCTCATATAGCATCATTTCAGCCTGCGCCTGCTTTGTCTGCCCTTCCTC
>JAAYTR010000191.1 GCA_012523685.1 Clostridiaceae bacterium
AAAGCTAGTGTCGAGGAACGGAGTTTATGTCTATAAATGAGTACCGCAGAACACGAAGCTTAACGTAGTAGTGTGAAGCTTATGGCGCCACAGTTATCCATGGTAAGGAATGAGGTCATTGTTCGATTCTGATTGAGGGCTCCACATTACAAGGCACGAAATAAAAAAGTGCAACAATAGTGCAACAACCATTAAATGGAAAAAGCTAGATTCAGAAATAGTTGAATCCGGCTTTTTTTATTACTTATTTTATGACTATATTCTCTCATTATCCTCGAAAATGAAAAATCCTTCATATCGACAACCAAGGGCAGAGGCGATCTGATGAAGTTCCTTTTCTGAAAAGTTGTCACGTGTAAGTTTATTGGATAGATTCTGATTTGATGTTTCAATGGCCGCAGCTAATTCCGCTATAGTCATTTTTTTTCGCTTCAGAAGTATTCTTATTTTCTCACCCATAGTTAATGGCATAATTATCACCCAATTATAATATAAACAATTTAATTTCATTTAACAAGGATCTGTTATATTTATAAACGTAAAAGTGTAAATAAATCTTGACGCATAAACTAAATAGTGTATAATGAAACCAAATAGTTTATATAAATCACAATATGATGGGGAGTGAAAGGGGAAGTACCTATGAATAGGTGTAAAGTGATTTCTATTAGCAATCAAAAAGGCGGCGTTGGAAAGACGACTACAGCGTTAAACCTAGCCTATGCTTTAGCGGAGGATGGTAAAAACAAAGTCTTATTAGTTGATCTGGATCCGCAAAGTAACCTTACAATGTGCTTCGGAATTGATAGGCCCGAAGAACTAAAGACAACAATCTATGATTTGATGATGTGCGTTATTGATGAAAGAAAGCTTCCCAATAAAGATGAATATATTCTTTCCTTCAATAACTTGGATCTTATACCGTGCAGCATTGAGCTCTCAGCTGTAGAGATGAGCCTCGTCAATGTTATGAGCAGAGAGATTATTCTTAAAATGCTACTGGAGTATTTAAGAGAAGATTATGACTATATCATAATTGATTGTATGCCTGCGTTGGGAATGCTAACTGTCAATGCTCTTGCTGCATGTGATAGCGTACTTATTCCAGCTACAGCCCAGTATCTCTCTGCAAAAGGATTAGAACTCTTATTGCAGACAATAGCAAGAGTTAAAAAGCGAATAAATCCGGGCATTAAAATTGACGGTATTCTTATTACTATGTTTTCAGAGCGGACAAGGCTGACTAAGGAAATACTTAATCTCATGAATGAAGCCTATAGTGACTATATAAGGATCTTCGAGAATAAAATACCCGTGTCGGTAATGGCCGGTGAAGCAAGTTACCGGTATAAGAGCATTATTGAATATAAACCGACAAGTAAGGTGGCTCTTGCCTATAAGGACTTTGGAAGGGAGTATCTAGGGTATGGAGACTAAGGGGAAAGTAAGAAGCTTCGCTGAAATATTTGGTGAAGAAGCTGTAATAGACCAAAAACCAGCCGGAAACAAAGTGGAAATATCAATTGGTAAATTGATTCCGTTTAAAGGTCATCCATTTAAGCTGTACCAGGGTGAGCGATTGCAGGGATTGGTAGATAGTATTAGAGAAATAGGTGTTATCCTTCCTGTTGTTGTAAGACCCATTAAAGATGGAGATTATGAAATACTATCGGGTCACAACAGGGTAAATGCTGCCAGAATTGCAGGGCTTGATATAGTTCCGGCTATAATTAAAGAAGGCCTGACCGAAGAGGAAGCAAATCTAATAGTCACAGAGACTAACCTGTTACAAAGATCCTTTTCTGATTTATCTCATTCAGAGAGGGCAATTGCTTTGAAGCGGCATTACGATAATATAAAAGAGCAAAGCAAAAAAGCACAGTTGAAAAATGCTCAGAACCTTGAAATCAAACGAAAACTAGATTTTATAAATGAGATTGAGAGA
>JAAYTR010000192.1 GCA_012523685.1 Clostridiaceae bacterium
AGAAAAAAGAAAAATGACGCTATTACAGGGAACAAAACTGGTCCCGGTATTAATTGGCAAACAATACATCCATACTTGAGAAACATTTTCAAAGGAAAATGCAAGTGTCTTATAGGGACTTTTGTGTTGAATAAAGTTTTTGTTTTTATCCCGGCATCCATGGAAAAAGACGAACTTGACATAAGACATGAAGCTATCAATATTGCTGAATATGTTTATAATTTACTAGCAGAAAAAGCAGGAGCGGATATATTTATAGGAATCGGAACGGTATACAATTTGCATGACCTTAGCAAATCATATGAGGAATCTCTCAAAGCTGTAAATTGTATGACGGAGAGTGGAGTTATGCATATCAAGGATGCTCCAGTGAAAAATGATTCCCAATTGGAGTATCCCCATGCAAAAGAAAAGCTTCTACTGTACAAGGCGGCATCCGGAGACACACAAGAATGCATACAAGCCTTTAATCAGATTTGTGACTGCCTGTTCAAGGAATATGTCTCATCTTTCCACATAATTAAAAAAAAGCTGCTGGAACTTATGATTCTAATACGCCGCCTGGGGTGTAATTACAAGATTGAGGATGAGGAATATTTTATAAAAGGTGATTATATTGAGGAGTTTTTAAGAATAGAAGATCCAAATGAGCTAAAAGCATGCTGCAGGAAAAGAATTGAATATGTTGCACAGAACATAAAAAAGTTTGTGGAGGGATGCAATACTCCCTCCACTTTTTCATGTTGAAGGACTTTTCAAAAGAAATACCCAGATTGATGATGCTTTCTTGACTTTTGACTGGTCTCAATGTTATAATTCATTAAACCGTTGACGTGGAGATAAAAATGTAAAATGCGCTCACAGAGAGCGAGGGTTGCTGAGAGCCTCGCAGAAAGCAGTACATTAAATGGACCACTGAGGGTGCAGTCAAAGGATTGATTTTTCAATCTGAGTATTCTGCAACGTATCAGCTGCGTAAAAGCTGAGGAATATAATAGTATTCCTGAATGAGGCAGGTTATCCTGTAAAACAAGGTGGCACCACGGGTAATTACACTCGTCCTTGACATTTATTTGATGTCTGGCGGATGAGTGTTTTTTGTTTTTATAGGGGGTTCATATGAAAAAGAAACTATTAATGGGCAACGAAGCTATTGCTTTAGGCGCAATGCGTGCCGGAGTCAGTGTTGTGACCGGTTATCCCGGCACACCATCGACAGAGGTTCTGGAAACGGTTGCAAAGCATAATGACGGAAGTATTTATGTTGAGTGGTCAGTCAATGAGAAGGCAGCTCTGGAAGTCGCGGCAGGAGCGGCTTATGCCGGCGCAAGATCTATGGTGACCATGAAGCAGGTGGGGCTTAATGTTGCATCGGATCCTCTTATGAGCCTTAATTACGTAGGCATAAAAGGCGGTATGGTTATTGTTGTAGCTGATGACCCGGGACCTATATCTTCTCAAACCGAGCAGGATACACGTCATTTTGGGAAATATGCAAAGCTTGCTGTTTTTGACCCGTCAACACCTGAAGAAGCTTATACAATGATTGCCGATGCTTTTGATTACTCTGAAAAGTATGGCCGTCCGGTATTATTCAGGCCTACAACCCGCGTATGTCATAGTTGTGCGTCAGTTGAAATATTAGACAATATACCCGGGAAAAAGCCTGAAGGCTTTGAAAAGAGCAGCAGGTGGGTTATCTTTCCCAAGTTGTCCTATGAGAATAAAATAGTTATCGAAGAAGACCTGAAAAGAATGAACGATGATTTTTCCGGGTACGAAAGGAATTTCATTTCAGGAAGTGGTAAAAAGGGTATTGCGGCAGGAGGAGTAAGTTACTGCTATGTTAAAGAAGCTATAGAAAATTTATCTGCCGGGTGTAAACTCCTTAAAGTTTCAACCACACCTTTTCCACAGAAACTTGCTCTGGAATTTCTTAAAGGTTTGGATGAAGTACTTGTTATTGAAGAGCTTGACCCTGTTATTGAAAATGAACTAATAACCCTTTGCGGAATTCACAATTTGCGGGTAAAAATAAAGGGTAAGCTCACAGGCCACATAAAAAATGCCGGTGAAAATACGGTAGATAGCGTATTTTCATCAATAATGGATTTTCTGGGTGAAAATACGGCCGTGACAACTTCTGTTCCTTCGGATAATCCTCCCGAGCTTCCTGTTCGCCCGCCGGTACTTTGTGCAGGATGTCCTCACAGAGCGTCGTTCTTTGCAGTTAAGGAGGCAACCAAAGGCTTAGATGCCGTTTATTCAGGGGATATAGGCTGTTACACCCTGGGCAATGCAAAGCCCCTTAACATGGTTGATACGTGCCTGTGTATGGGTGCAGGAATAACCGTTGCGCAAGGACTCCACAGGGTTGAACCTGATAGAATAAACTTCGCATTTATAGGTGATTCGACCTTTTTCCATACAGGAATTCCCGGTATCATAAATGCTGTTTATAACCAGACCGATATTATTGTAGTCATTCTTGATAATTCCACAACTGCTATGACAGGTCAGCAGCCTCATCCCGGAACAGGGAAGACAATGATGGGAAGCATTTCGGAGGTTATTAGTATTTATAATGTGGTTTCAGCATTAAATGTCTCAAAAATCGTAAAAGCAAATCCCTTTGATACAGAAGCTGCAGAAGCGGCTGTGAATGCCGTTATAAATGAGCGGGGTGTAAGGGTTATCATATTTGAAGCTCCTTGTATTTTTGTTTCCAAAGGCAAGGATAAATATGTTGTAAATTCTGATAAATGCACAGGATGCAAGGTTTGTATAAATAAGCTGGGATGCCCGGCTATTGAGATGGATGGGAAAAAGGCTAAAATCAATGCCACCCTCTGTACAGGATGCGGAATATGTTTATCTGTATGCAAATTTGGGGCTATTGGAGGTGAGCGGAATGACTAATCTACTGATAGCTGGTGTTGGAGGACAAGGTACGGTTCTTGCTTCAAAACTGATTGCAGCTGCTGCAATGAATAAAGGCCTGGATGTGCGTACCACTGAAACCATCGGAATGGCGCAACGCGGAGGCTCTGTAGTAAGTCATGTCCGCATGGGCAGAAATGTACACTCGCCTCTTATACGCCCAAAAAGGGCACAGGCAATTATAGGGTTTGAACCGGCTGAGGCAGTAAGAATACTCCACTATCTTTCCGGGAATGGATTGATGATAGTCTGTGATACTGCAATCAAGCCTGTCACGAGCTCCCTGAGCGGAGATACATATAAGGTTTCTGAAATGACAGATTATCTGAAGAATAACGTTAAGAGCCTTGTAATTATTGATGGGGAAAAACTTTTAAGAGAATGCAGAAATCCAAAAACACTAAATGTAGCACTTTTAGGCGCAGCAGTAGAAAGCGGTGTATTTCCTTTTGGCGCTGACGATATGAAGGATGCCTTGCAAAATACACTGCCACAGCGGTTTATAGACATAAATCTCAACTCATTTGAAATTGGAAGGAGAATATTTAATGAAACCCGAAATGCTGGATAAAATCAAAAAAGCTATTAAAAACGCAGTAAAAGGTGACTTCTACAAGCAGCGCTTTAAGGATATTGACATTGACAGTATTAATTCTAAAGAAGATTTTGAAAAGCTGCCGTTTACAGACAAAAATGACTTGCGGGAAGCATATCCTCTGGGTCTCCAGGCGGTTCCGGACGAGGAAATCGTTCGTATACACTCATCCTCAGGTACAACTGGAACCCCCGTAATCATTCCTTATACAAAAAAGGATGTTGAAGACTGGGCAATCATGTTCAAGCGTTGCTACGAAACTGCTGAAATAACCAATCTGGACCGTATACATATTACCCCGGGTTATGGATTATGGACAGCAGGAATCGGATTCCAGGCAGGTGCTGAGCTATTGGGAGCTATGGCTGTTCCAATGGGCCCCGGTAATACAGATAAACAAATCAGAATGATGATAGATATGAAATCAACGGTACTCTGTGCTACCTCTTCATACGCGCTTTTACTTGCGGAAGAAATCGCAAAGCGCGGTTGTAAGGATGAAATTCATCTTAAGAAGGGCGTAATTGGTTCGGAACGCTGGGGTGAAAAAATGCGCAAGCGCATTGCCAATGAACTTGGAGTGAAGCTTTATGATATATATGGATTAACTGAAATCTACGGGCCGGGTATTGGCATGAGCTGCAAATATGAATGTGGAATGCACATGTGGACCGATTATATCTATTTTGAAATAATTAACCCCAAGACAGGAGAGCTTTTGCCTGATGGAGAAATGGGCGAGCTTGTTATTACAACACTATGCAAAGAAGGAGCTCCCCTTATTCGCTATCGAACCCATGATCTTACCAGATTACTGCCGGGTAAATGTGAATGCGGCCTTGACTATCCCAGAATTGACACAATTCTAGGGCGTTCTGACGACATGGTAAAGGTTAAGGGTACAATTATTTATCCTAGTAATGTGGATTCTCTCCTTGCTACTATTGACGGAGTAAGCAGCGAATACCAGATTATGATTGACCATCTATACGGGAAAGACATATTAACACTGTTTTTTGAAACACCTCTTGAAAAAGGGGAACAAACCAAAGAGCTTGAAAAAACTGTTGAGCGGGAATTCAAGGCAAAAATCGGGATTACTCCTATAGCTAAGGCGGTTGGCATGTTTGAATTACCCAGAAGTGAGAAAAAGTCAACCAGAGTGTTTGATAATCGATATTAGAGTTGTTTAATGATACATTATAATGATAAATAAGGTAATTGGCTGGCTGGTATGCTGACAAATATCAGTTATTGTTCTGCTTCACTTTTATGCCATCCAGCATTACCTTAAAGTGCGAATGAGCCTGAGTCTTTAAGTCAAAGTCGGGATACCGGATGCACCATTCATAGCTAAGTCCCCTTATAGCCACTACAAAATGCCTGGCTAGTTCATTGACCGACAAAGATGATTTGAATTCCCCCCGGTTAATACCATATTCCAATACATCAGTGAACATTTGATACAGTTCTCTGTTAAATCCTATGATGGAACTCATATCTATGTAATCGGTTAACAATAATTTATATACAGTTCTCATACTCGTATATCCTATTGTGTCGATAAGTGTGGTTGTAATCTTATCGATTAAACCCAGCAGCAAATCTGAGGTATCTGTATCAGGGGGAAAAGATTCTAAAAAAGCCCGGTAATCAGTGTCAACTTTACTGACATAATTAGATAAAAAGGCGGCAATCAGTGCATCCTTGGATTCGAAATATATATAAAACGTTCCTTTTGCAACCCCTGCCTCCTCAACTATTTTTTCTATAGTAACTTCTGAAAAATCATAGCGTTTGAACAAATTGGCCGCTGAATCAAATAATTTTTGCTTTGTTTTTTCACCTTTTTTGATTTTTCGATATGTTTCCTCACGCTTACTCATTATAAACTCCTTTAATCTAATCAGGATAAAGTATGCCATATAATAAATTATTACGTGACTAAAGCGGTATCATCCTGTTTTATTCATCGTATTATAATATTTGTAAGAATACAAGGGATTGAGAGCAATAAAAAGACGATTGAAAAAGCTTTGTGTAAAGGGTGGATATAGTAAAA
>JAAYTR010000193.1 GCA_012523685.1 Clostridiaceae bacterium
ATTGGTCAGTCACTTCAAGCAAAGGTTGTCCTAAAGGCTAATGGAGATGCTCTTAAGCTGCTTAAAGAGAATCTTGGTATGCTTACTACAGTATTTATTACATCTCAGGTGGAGTTAGTCGAAAGTAGTAATTCCGAAGTTGAGGTTGAAGTAATGGTAGCTGATGGTGAAAAATGTGAGCGCTGTTGGATTTATTCCGATACAGTTGGCAACAATCACGAGCATCCAACCTTATGTGACCGTTGCAGTACTACTCTGTAAGATAGTATCAATAAAAGTAGAAAAGATCGCCCTGCATGACGACAATTTTAACGATATTGATAAAAACGTCAGGCAGGGCATATTTATTCTGTTGAGATTTTTGCATTGCGTGTCATAGCAGATAATATAAAACACACACATTATCTGCTAATTATAAATCTTCTGGCTTATTGCTTTGTAATCATGTTTATCAATAATCTACGAAAAGGTTATACAATTAAAATAATTTCGGCTGGTTTGCTTTGTGCAGGCGGGCGCTGCTATTGCCATATTAAATATAAGTGTCGATTTTTTCCCCGAACTGACCATCAAAAAACTTATTCATCTTATCAAAAAAATAGTCGGGCTTTTGTGATTCTCCCCTGGTTACAGTAGTGGTTTTGCCGCCCGAAGAATAAGCTCTCCCACACTCGGGGCAGGTATCGATATAAATCTGTACCGATTGGGAAACGACCTTTCTGTCATTTCTTAATGCTTTTGCCTGCTCTCTTGATACATGTTCCCGCTCATGGGATGAGACTGCGGAAAAAGAGGCCCCGGGTGAAATTTTGGTAGGAGATTGAAACGAGACACCGGGATCATCTGATTTATCGACATATTTTCTGCTCCTGCAGGTCTTGCATTCTGTTATTTCATTAGTTTTCTGCAGATTACCAAGTACGGATGCTTTGTTATTTTCAGCAGGAGAATTAGCAGGTTCTTTAAGTGAGCCTGCCTGAGCGTTCATGTTCATATACATTGAATAATTACCAATGTTTCGTCCTTGAAATGACGATGCCTGAAGAAACATAATATTCTCCTTAAATGACATATAAATATATTTACCCGTTTTGTACTGTTAGTAACACCAGGTGGTGAGTCAATTATAACGCATTATTCTTTAAAATCGAACATTTCACCGGTAACATTATTCTGATGGTACATTAACAATACCAGGTCAGCATCGGATTCTTCAATAATAGTATAGAGGCTGAGATCTTTTAGGCCTCTTATATCAACAATCTCACTGGTATTAAACATATAAGAAAACATGTCGGTCATGGGATTTTGCATTGAATCCTTTATAACAAGCACTTTCGTATCAAGTAAGGAATTATCATTCACCATTTTATAATAACCGACATTTTGAGTATAAACACTATCATAGGTCTGGCCTTCAGGTAACGCATCGCCCTGGATAGAAGCCTTGTGGATAGAGAAGTCTTCGCTGCCGTAGGAAGAATAATAACGAATTACACTTTCATTATCCTTTAATACAGGTATGGATTCCCTGGTGGAGAAAATGAAAGAATATCTTCTGTTAAGGTCTCCGACGTAATTATCATCAATATAAGTATATTCAAATGTTAAATTTTTTGGCTTCGGTTCATCTATAAGGTTTTCACTAAAAAGCCAGTCAATTATATAAAGAAAGGCCTCACCTGCTCCTTTGGCATTCCAATGAAAATCTGTTTTGAAAAAATAGGTTTTGGTATCTTCAAAGCTGTGGTTTTCATAAGCACGGAATGCATCACAGCATTTTATATCTGGAGTAAGCTTCTTTATAAAATTATTATAATTTTGTTCACTATAATCACTTTGAAGATAAGGAGGAAGCATATAGTTGTAAATATAGGTTTTGTAGGGAAGAGAGACATAGCCTGCTTTCTTTCCGGAATTATAGATAAAGGTCATCAATTCGTTTGTTTTTTCGGCACTTAAGGTTATATCTTTTTCTGTATACAGGTATTCTACCGGAAGAATATAATCATCTGAAATATATAAATCTCTGACCTTTATTTTACCCTGAGCCAGTTCTATTCGGCTGAACAGCTCCATAAAGCTTTCCCGAAAAGGAAAATGGTCATTATAATACTTTTCCAGCCCTGAAGGAAAATTATGAAGGTCGTTTATTTTTATTACCGGGAAAGGAGCAAGATAACGGTTTTCGCTTTCGCTTTTTGTTTGCTTGGGATATATAAAAAATGTAAAGAAAAAGAATACCGTTATCACGATAAATGGAATAACTATAAATAAATTAAGTTTATTAGAATTAATCTCGTTCTGTTTCATCTTACCACCTAAAACCTAAAATATATAAAGGGGTTATAGCTTGAGTTTCCCAAATACATTATTGATATAAAATATATTAATATTAGTCCAAATCCTGCAGCATAAGGAAAAAAGCGATGCTTTGACAAGGACAATACCAGATTTTTGATTAACGGAGTACATGCCAAAATTGCAATTATAAGAAGAAGGATATTATCATGCAGCAGAAGTAATGGGTCTGCCAAATCAATGGTAACACTAAGCCCGAAGAGCTTTTTAAAATACATGACTGCATGGGAAAGATTATCTGTACGGAAGAAGACCCAGCCGATTACTGTGGCAGCAATTAAATATAAGTGTTGAAAAAACTTAGGTAATTTATGTAGCAGATTTAGCAGGAACACACGCTCTAAGGCAATCAGGAATCCAAAATACAACCCCCATACGATGAAATTCCAGCTGGCACCATGCCACAACCCTGTTAAGAACCACACAACAAAAAGGTTACGATAATTTGCTAGCTGTGATTTGCATCTGCTACCGCCCAGAGGAATATATACATAATCTCTGAAAAAGCTGCCCAGGGAGATATGCCACCTGCGCCAAAATTCCCCTACAGATTTTGAAATATAAGGATAATAAAAATTCTCATCAACCTCAAAGCCAAACATCCTGCCAAGACCTATTGCCATATCGGAATAACCCGAAAAGTCAAAATATATTTGCAGGCTATAGCTGATAAGCCCTATCCAGGCGGCTAACACCCCAAATGTACCACTTTTAAAATTAAAGATACTGTCGGCTATTAATGCCAGATTATTTGATAGAATTATTTTTTTGCCCAGACCTAAAATGAATTTTGCAACTCCCCGGGCAAACATATTCAATGTATGATTCCTGTTATCCAGTTGTGTTGAAATGTCGGAGTATTTTACTATTGGCCCGGCAGTCAATTGAGGGAACAATGAGATATAAAGGGCATGGTTGATAAGACTTTTCTGTGCAGGAACGATACCTCTGTAAACATCAACAAGATAAGTTATAACCTTAAAGGTATAAAATGAGATTCCTAAAGGGAGTGCCATTTTAGGAACCGGTATATGTAACGGAAGAATATTATTTAAGTTTATTATAAAAAACGGCAGATATTTGAAAAGCACAATGAGCCCTACATTAAATACTATAGAGGCAGTAAGGAAAAGCTTTTTGCCGGTGCTGCCGCTGGATATCAGAAGACCGAATGCATGATTAATAAGAATTGAAGCTGGCAGTAACAGGATGTATACAGGCTCGCCCCAGGCATAAAAAAATATGCTGACAAGTAAAAGAAGAATATTCTTATACCGGGTGCCCGGCAATATGTAATAACCCGTCAATACTAATGGCAAAAACAGAAAGAGAAATATCAGGCTGCTGAATAACATAAATATAATCCCTTCAAGTAGTAAATCCAACCCAACAAAACAATTCGATGATTGTCCATTGACCCGGATATTCTGTCATTCCATAAGAAGAATTACGGTTATTAATAAAAGTTTTCTATTTGAGAAAACTAA
>JAAYTR010000194.1 GCA_012523685.1 Clostridiaceae bacterium
AATTGCACTCTTTCTGTCTTTGATTCGAAGAATCAGAAGTATAATGCTTGTTATTCCTCCCAGCATGATTGAGAGAAATAATGCCAACAGTGCTAATTTCCATCCCAAAAACAGGCCTATGGGAAGAAACAGCTTAACATCTCCCATCCCCATTGCGCCGTCATTACCGTATATCAGAAGGCCAATAAAGGCTATAATAAACAAAATTCCTGAAGATGAGAACATACCGATTACCGGTGTGTACCATAAGGTGGATTCATATAGTGCAAAAGGTTTAACAAAAGCATGGTATAAAAATATGACTGCTCCGCCAGCCAGGCCGGTTAATACAAGCCCGTCCGGAATAATCATATGTTTCAGATCAATAAAAGCAACAGCAATCAAAACAGAATACAGATATAATAAGGCTGCTGTTTCAACAGACAGTCCATATGTACTATAAATAATCAGCCATATTGTTCCTGTGATTAATTCTACAACAGGATACCTGATTGATATTGGTTCTTTGCAGTATCTGCATTTACCCTTTAGTATTAAATAGCTCAACACTGGAATTAAATCTATTGGCTGCAATTTTTTCCTGCAGCCCGGACATCCCGATGGAGGATCTATTATAGATTGCTCCAGAGGAATACGATAAATGCACACATTCAGAAAAGATCCAACACATAAACCTGTCAGAAACAGAAATATTTTAATAATTAAATGGACCTCTGATGATAAAGTATTAATCATCAAATCAACCCTTCATCTTTCGTGCTTTGTATAATTCATCGGATTCGACTGAATTTATCTTAACAATATCCTCTCCATCAATAAGCAAAAACTCTTTCTCAAATGTGATACAACCTATTTCTGTTGCCTTAATATTGTTTTCATGCAGGATTTTCAATAATTCACTTCCATTAGGTGTGGTTATTATCATAGAACCGCTTGATATCAGTTTTAACGGATCAAGGGACAAAAAATCACACAGCCGCCGGGTTTCCTCCAATATAGGAATTTTATTTTTATTTACTTTAAAGCCATAGCCGCTCGCGGTACCTATCTCCCATAAAGCGCCTAAAACCCCGCCTTCAGTAACATCATGCATGCTGCTGACATTGAATTGAGCTGCTAAGAGCCCCTCTTTCACTACACTGATAGAACTGATAAGATTTTTCGTAGTGTTTACAAACTCCTCACCAAATTCTTTATTAAGCTCTTTTTCGAAAAGCCAGGACAAAATAGCCGTTCCTTCGGTAGCGGCATATTTCGTAAAAATAATAGAATCCCCTGGTTTAGCACCTTTTGTATTTATCAATTTATCATTTTTTGCTTTTCCAATAGCTGTTATACTCAGCACCATACGGTTTACTGCATCTGTAACTTCGGTATGACCGCCAATAACATCAATCTTCATAGCCGCTGATACCTCTTTAATTTGGTTAAGAAGTTTTTCAATGGTATCCAGTTCGGTTCCTGCCGGAGCAAGAATGGTGACAAGAATACCCACCGGTTCTGCGCCTGAAGAAGCTAAATCATTGCAGGCTATGTGTATCCCTAAAATTCCAACCTCATCATCTGCACCTGTAATGGGGTCAGTAGTAATAACGCAAATATCGTCTGCAAAATCAATTGCGGCACAATCCTCGCCTATTCCGGGTTTTGTAAGTACTTCTTTACGCTGTGGTTCGGAGAATTTGAATAAAAGTTTTTCTAGTATAGCATTAGGTATTTTACCAACTTCCAGTTTCAACTAACCTTCCTCCTTAGTGGCTGCAACTAAATCCTTTACTTCCTGGAAAAGATCCCGGGCTGATTCAATCAATCTCTGAGGTATCTTAGGCTTTTGCAGGGGATCGGAATAACTCATTATAAGTCTGCTAAGCCATTGAGTGCTCTCTTCATATAACTCAAGTCTTTTGCTTAGTTCTCCAATGATATATAAACAGGTATATTCATCAAGCTTTCCTTCTTCGGTAAGATCTTCCTGACTATATGCCTCTTTATAATTATCAAGCGCATATTTCAAAAACTTTTTTTCTTGCGTATCATCTTCCATATAGCGGTATAACCAGGCAATACGCATACATATTTTTGCTACTTCTGATTTTAATCCTTCAATTTCATTCAGATTCAAAAGTACAATTTTAAAGGCTTCAAGAGCCTGTTCAACCGTTCTTTCTCCGGTAAAGCTGCGTTTGTGCCACCTGCTGGATATTCTTTCACGAACCTTCTGCCTGTCGTACCTGTTAATATTTTCGAAGCTTGTTACATGAGCGCCATATCCGCATTCAGGACATATAACCGCTTCATATAAAAGAGGATTTTCGCCTTCATAATAGGGGCAAAAATCAGTATCCTGATTTATAAGTCTTATAGCCTTTGACCGTACCTTGGTATACTCAATGTTAGAATCACAAACAGGGCATACTGTTTTAGAATTATAAACAGCTTTTATTTCCGGCATTAATAACAACGTCCTTTCAAACTTGACATTAATGATATTTTACCACTTTGTACGTATTTAAATCTTTATTGATTTATTAAAGCTTAATAATCTCAGTTTGCGATAACGCCCTATCAATAAGATTTTCAGAATCCAAAACTTCTTCGTACTCCAGTGTTTTTTGAAGGGACGGTTTTATTACAGGGTGTTTTGCTACAAAAACTGTGCAGCAATCCTCATAAGGTAGTATTGACACATCAAAGGTACCTATCCTTCTGGCTATTTCAATTACTTCGTTTTTATCCATTCCAATCAATGGACGATAAACCGGCAGAGTTACAGCGCTATTAGTTACCAGTAAGCTTTCCATGGTCTGGCTTGCTACCTGTCCAATTGCTTCACCGGTTACAATGGCTAATGAACCACTTTTTTCTGCTATTTTTTCTGCAATCTTCATCATAAATCTGCGCATAATAATAGTAAGATATTCATGAGGACATTTTTCGTTAATCTCTGTTTGAATCTCTGTAAAAGGTACGACATGCAGCTTTATACCCATGCAATATTCTGAAAGATATTCGGCCAGTTTTATTACTTTGTCCTTGGCTCTGTCACTCGTGTAGGGATAACTGTGAAAATATACAGCCTCCAGTTCAACACCACGCTTTGCTATCATCCATCCGGCTACCGGGCTGTCTATTCCACCGGAGAGAAGCAATGTGGCTAATCCGCCGGTTCCTGTAGGCAAACCTTTTACTGAAGGTATTATTTCTGAATAAAGATAAGTACTCTCTCGGATTTCTATATAGAATATAAAGTCAGGGTTATGCACGTCTACCTTAAGCCGGGGGAATTTACTTAAAATATATCCGCCTACATTTGCACATAACTGGGGCGAATTCATGGGAAAACTTTTATCCCCTCTCTTTGCTTCTACCTTAAATGTTTTATAGTGTTTCCTTTCAAGGAGCTCTCCAACAATTTTGACGGATTCTTCCTTTATTTCTTCATAATCTGATTCAATTCGTATAACCGGGCTTACTGATGCTATCCCGAATATTTTTGTCAGTATAATAACAGCTTCTTCAAAATCAAAATCGGCATCATTGGATTCAACATATATTCTGCTCTGAGATTTTGTAACCTTAATATTACCCAGACCGGCAAGCTTTTGTCTGATGTTTCTTATCAATCTGTTTTCAAAAACATTTTTATTTAGCCCTTTCAGGAATATTTCTTCATACCTTACCAAAATGATCTTATCCATTTGCACAGACCTTTCTATTGTTACATTATCTTTATGATATCTTGAATCGCATCTGCGACTATAACAGCTTCTTTTTCAGTATTAAATGAGCCAAAGCTAAACCGGATTGCTCCTTCTGCCCATTGTTGTGGGATTTTGACAGCTTTGAGTACATGGCTTATTGCATTTTTTTTAGAGTTACATGCTGAGCCACTTGATACATATATCTCCCGCATTTCAAGAAAATGAAGCAGTGTTTCCGATTTTATTCCTTTAAAAGATATATTGAGTATGTTTTCAACACCATCTTCGGGAGAATTAATCCTTATTTTGCTGCTTAACGATTTCATCAGTTCTTTTATCAAAAGATTACGGATCCTGCCGCTTTTCTCCTGATCTTCTTTCATACGTTCAGTTTTTATGGAAGCAGCCAGCCCGAACCCTGCAATTCCCGGTACATTTACCGTTCCTGAGCGGAGCTTTCTTTCGTGGCCTCCTCCCATCATCAAAGGGTGCAATCGGGTTCCCTTACGCATATACAGCATGCCCACACCCTTAGGACCATGTATTTTATGTGAACTGAACGAAATAAGATCAGCATTCAGATTCCTTGTATTTACCGGTATTTTACCATATGCCTGAACCGCATCAACATGAAAAATTGTTTTTTTACTATTGGCTTTAATTATCTGAGCGGCTTCATTAACAGGTTCTATGGTTCCCAATTCATTATTTACAGCCATTATATTAACCAGAATCGTATCTTTGCGCAGCTTTGTTTTTAGATCATCTAAAATTATTCCGGCAAATTCATCAACTTCAAGATACTCAACCTCATATCCAAGTCTCTCTAATTCTTTCAGGGACTCAAGGGCTGCAGAATGCTCAACAGGGGAAGACAAAATATGGTTACCTGAACGCTTAAGTATCTCTGCAGTCCCTCTCAGCGCCATATTAACTGATTCTGTACCTCCTGATGTAAAAATAAGCTCTTCCGGTTTTGCTTTTATAGTTGCTGCCAGCTTGTCCCTGTTGTCTTCCAGTATTCTCTCGGCACGTAATCCGAGAGAATGCAATGAGGAAGAATTGCCGAACTCTTCATACATAAGTCTGGCTATAAGCTCAACTACTTCTTTATATGGTTGTGTTGTCGCACTGTTATCAAAATATATCATGTTTAATGCCTTCCATTATATAAGCTGAACCATCATGCTTCTAAAATTCTAACTTCCAGGCCGTTTTTTGAGACTTCCAAAAGTGCATAGGTTGGCGACAAAGTTCCTCTTGGATTTCCAATGCTGCCGGGGTTTACAAAAGTAATATTTGACCTGGAT
>JAAYTR010000195.1 GCA_012523685.1 Clostridiaceae bacterium
CCGGCATCGTAAAGGGTTTGCAAAAGTGCTTCAAATTCTGTAAAGGTAGTTGTATAATACTTTTCTGTATTTTCCTCATAGGTTTCAATAAAGCGATGAAACATTATTATAGGTATTTCACCGGACTCATTTGGTAAAAAGTTCTCATAATCAGTTCTGATTACAAGATTGTCACCCGGTTTCGCCGTTTCTTCCGGTATTGGTGACGGCGTAATTGCAGGTGTTTCGGTTGGACTGGGCACTGGTGTCGCAGTCACAGATGGTGTTACTGTTGCAGTAATTGTTGGTGATGGGTTATCCTTTGCTATATTTGATTTATTGCTATTTATAACCATGATTACTATCAGAATAACAACGATGCTAAAACCTGATAATACAGTAATTAATCTTTTTACATTAAGTTTTCTCTTACGCATATTGATTTGCCCCTCATAATTTATTCAGTACTCTATACCCTCTCTGGCTTTAATTCCTCTGTCAAAAGGGTGTTTTTCTTTGTTCATAATAGTAATATAATCTGCTTTTTCTTTCATAGCTTGTGTAGCTTTTCTACCTGTTATTATGAATTCGGTTGCGGGAAATTTATCAAAAACAGCAATAACAGCTTCTTCCGATAAAAAACCAAATTCAATAGCATCCAAAATCTCATCTAATACTATCAGTGAAAACTTGTTATTGTAAATAATCTCTTTAATCTCCCGGAATCCTTTTTCAAGGTCTTCTTTTATTTCATTGAATTGATTATCATTTAAATTAAAAATAAATCCCTTATGCCGCATTCTTGGCCTTATAAAAGTAATTCCATTCAATTTGGTTAATACTTTAACTTCACCGGTTTCACTGTTTTTTAGAAATTGAGCAAATAAAATTTTACCATCATGGCCAAGATTTCTTATTACAAGGCCGATTGCCGCTGTAGTTTTGCCCTTTCCATCCCCTATATAAATATGAATCATAATGGTACGGCCTTCTTTTTTTATAAATATTAAAAAATGACAAGATACGAGAATTCTCTTGCCATCATAATTATAGTACATTACGTTCATAAAAACAATATGTTGATATTAGAGTCTTCTGCTGTTAAAGCGATATCCGCCGCTGCTTTTCTTTCTGTTAAACTTATCAAAGAGCCCTGGTGAACTGCTGTTATAATTCCTCTTACTCTTAGTCCGGTTTGCCAGAATACTAGCAATAGCTCCGGTCAATAAAGCAATTACTCCAAAGAGAGCGGTGTTTAATGAGACAACAATTCGCCTTTCTATAATACTTCCGATTACGAATGATATCAGTGCATATAAGAATGCGGTAAGCAGAGCAGACAAAAGACTTTTGGACGGATTTCTTTTTGCAGCCATCGAGCTTCCTGAAAAAACTCCAAGTACTGTTGCTGCAATTGCAGAAGGAAAAGTGTACATCTCGGGAAAGTCAGTAAAACATAGGAGTAATGCCGTAATTAATAGTATTATCAATGTTACTGTCAGAGATACCGCCACTGCTTTTATTATTCCTTTAAAATAGCTTGAGGAAATTTTATTTATGTAATTTTCTTCCACAATACTTCCCCCTGTTAACGGTCTTGTCAGCTACTTAATACTATTCAAATATACGAAAACATAGAACCTGTATTGTAACCCATTGATGCAATTTAGAATAGAATATATTGAGTTCAAAAGGCATGGGAGGTTATTAATATGTTCGGATTAAGAGGATGTAACTTTTTCGGCGGCAATTGCGAAGTGTTAATGTTCATTATCCTATTCCTTCTCCTATTCTGCAACGGATGTGGTGATGACAACAAGTGCTGCGATTAACAGTAGGGTAATTAAA
>JAAYTR010000196.1 GCA_012523685.1 Clostridiaceae bacterium
AATGCACATATTAGCACTTAGAAATCATTTGTAACTACGCTTTTTGCCTGAATGTTCATGATTAATCTGTTCAAGGTTTCGCACATATATATGCTTTATTTTGCTGTTCCCCGAATCTCTTTCATCTATTTCAAAGCGCTTTAATGTTTTAATAAGTGGTGTAAGTTTCGTAAAACCATAGTTTCTGGAGTCAAAGTCAGGACGTTTTTTTTGTATCAGGTTACCAACATCCGCAAGGAATGCCCATCCGTTTTCATCAGCAACGTCTGAAATGGAGTTAGAAATCAGATTAATAACATCTTCACTAACCTTACTTATGGGGCCGGAACCTGTTTTCCTTCCCTCTCCGGTTTTGGGATGCTCATCGGATTCCAAAGCCTGCTGTGAATTTGCATTGATTATCTCAAGGTATGTAAACTTGTCGCATGCAGCAATAAATGGACTTGGAGTTTTTTTCTCACCAATACCAAAGACTTTCATTCCGGCTTCTCTAAGACGGATAACAAGTCGGGTAAAGTCACTGTCACTTGATACAATGCAAAAGCCTTCTACTTTTTCGTTATATAAAATATCCATAGCATCTATAATCATGGCCGAGTCCGATGAATTTTTCCCGGTAGTGTAACTGTATTGCTGAATAGGAGTTATTGCGTTTTCTAAAAGCACATTTTTCCAGCCAGTAAGATTCGGCTTAGTCCAATCCCCATAAATACGCTTTATTGTTGGTGTGCCATATTTCGCAATCTCCTCCAAAATACCTTTAACATTACTGTAAGGGACATTCTCGGCATCAATAAGCACAGCAAATCTAAGTTCAGAATTGTCTTTCATAATTATCCTCTCATTATCACTTAGTCTGTATTATTCAATTATACACTATTACGCAAATGATTGCTTTTATTAATCCATATTATATCCAGGTTTTTTTAACAGCAATTCTTTTTTTTCTATAATATCCGGAACAAAAACCTCCTCTTTCCACATTTCTTTCGGGATCTCTTCAAAGGATACTGAGATACTCCTGTCGTCGGTATTCAGTGTCTCGATTAGTGCTTCGACAATCCTTTGGGTACAATGCTGCTTTTGTTCTTCCGACCTTCCGGGGTATAGTTTTACAATAACATGAGGCATACTTTTTCCTCCTTTTAAAGAATTGACGTATTCGCATTTTTATTTAATATGATACCGTTTCCAGCGTATGTATGTCCATTATTCCTTCGGCCACAGATATTCCGGAATATTTATATATATATCCTCCATACGATGAAAACTATCTTTGATTATAGTATTTTTCATGTTGTCTATAGTGACGGGTATTGGTTGAACCATCAGATATGGAACTTCATACTTCCCGTCATATATTTTGTCCAGGACAAATAGTTCCTGTCCTCCAGCCATTTTTATAGCAGCCTCGGCAGCCGCCTTAGCTATTTTTTCAATAGGTTTGTAAACAGTCATGAGCTGTGTTCCTTCAACTACACGCTGACATGCCGAAAGATCTGCATCGTGCCCAACTACAGCTACCTTGCCCGCCAGTCTTTTTTCTGAAAGAGCTTCAATTGCAGCAGCTGCAAGACTGTCGTTTCCGGCAATGATGCCATTAATCTCTATCCCTTTCTCAAGTGTTTCTTCAACGCATTGAAAGGCTTCCTCCCGTGCCCAATCCTTCGCCCATATCTCGGCGACAACTTTTATATCCCCTCTTTCTATATAATCATTCAAAACATTCATATAGCCTTCATAAAACATGGTGCTGTTATAATCTGTAGGGGCTCCCTTCAATATTATATAATTACCGGTTGGCACTTCTTTGGTCAGCTCTTCAGCCATTATCTCACCAACTCTTACATTATCAAAGGAGATATAAAGATCAGCATTTGCGTTTCTTATTAGCCTGTCGTAGCTTATTACCTTTATTCCTGCTTTTTTTGCCATATGTACCGTATCGGTGCTTTTTTCAGCATCATGCGGGATTATGACCAGGATGTCAATCCCTTGTTCAATAAGGTAGCCCACCTGTCTAATCTGTTCTTCGTTGTCGTTGTATGCATTCAGAACAATTACCTCAGCCCCGAGTTCCTGTGCCCTGGCAACAAAAATATCCCGATCCCGCTGCCATCGTTCTTCCTGAAGAGTTCCCATTGAGAAGCCTATTTTGATTCCATCTTTATCATTAATGTCCTCTTGAAAGTTAAATGCACTATCTTTTTCCTGGCAGCCTGTAGTAAGCAAAACCAATAAGCATACAATCAGTAAAGAAGCCTTTAGTGCTCTTATATGGCGCATATCAATCCCTCCTCTTATGGTAACGATAATCAATCAGCTTTTATGATCGGACGGGCTATAACCTGTTATCTTCTTAAAGATTCTGCTGAAATAATTTGGATCATTATATCCGATTGTATAACATACTTCTTTAACACTGAGATTTTTTTCTTTGAGAAGTTCTATTGCTTTATTGATGCGTACTTGCGTCAGATAGTCAATAAAATTGCATCCTGTCTCGTTTTTGAAAAAGCGGCTGAAGTATTGCGGGCTAAGATTAACCTCTCTTGATACATCCTCGAGACTGAGCTCCTCATTATAATGACGGTTTATGTAGTCCTTTGCTGCAGTTGCAAGATAATGACAACGATTTGTTTTCGCAACTTTTATGCTCCCGGCGATTTCTTCAATTCTGCTGAGGCACCAGCTCTTTAAATACAGTATATCATTAATGCTGAGGTATTCTTGAATGTAATTATTATTCTGAAATGTCACGTTATCTTCTATTTGATAATCGCTGGCAAGTCTGTGCAGCATTACAATCAATTCCAGCAAACGCCCTTTTATTACATCAAAAGAGTTCTTGCTTGTTTCACAAAGTTCATCAAAAATTTGAATAAATATAGCTGCAGACTCTTTAATGTCGCCGGATGAAGCCCTCTCAAGTAACAGTTTTATATGCTTTTCTATGGAATTTATATTAGTAATCTGTTCTTCAGGAATATCATCAATATGAATTATCTCATTTTCATGGGCATATTTGATAGCCCTGAGAGATTCTGAAAATGAAACAAGCAGGTTTTTGTTATCATTCTTGGTGCTCCCGATACCAACACGTATGCTTGTTTTAATCTTCTGAGAAAGCTTATCCAATATGGACTCAGCAGTCTTAACACTCTCAATTCTTATTTGATAATCGTCTCCATTAAAAGAAACTGGCACATATACCATAATACGGTTAAGCATCACAGGCCCTACTGCACAACACAGTACACTTTTTATTATTTCCCTCAGCTTTGAATAATTACTCTGGCTAAGTACGCTTGGCCCGATAACATTACCTGTTTCTCTTCCTTCCCCAAATTCAAAGGTCATTATATAACCTTTTTCCTCATGAATCTCTAATATTCTCTTATAGTTTTCTATCTGTTCATTGTAGTCTTCATCATGTAAAATGGCATAGATTAATCCGTGCTCTAGTATAGGCAAAACCTTTTCATATTTTTCTTTAAGGTCCAGTTCACGCTTTCTTTTTAACTTAGTTTCCTCATAGTTGATTGCTGCCTGACGAATGACTTCTACCATTTTACTTCTGTTTACAGGTTTTAATAAATATACCGATACCCCTAAGTTTATAGCTTCTTTGGCATATTCAAACTGCTCACAGGCTGAAAGTATTATAATCTGCGCATTGGGAAGGATTTCCCTGATTTCTTTAATGGCATCAATCCCATTTATACCGGGCATTTTAATATCCATAAAAATAATATCAGGCTTGATTAATTCAGCTTTCTCTATGGCTTCTCTGCCCGACCTGGCTGTACCGGACACCATAACATCTGTAAAGTTTTTATCTATTATGTATTTGATTGATTCGACTACAATACTCTCATCATCTACTACCATAACCTTAAGCATGAACATCCTCCTTTAATAACCCTGCTTTAGGACTTAGGAATTGTAATGGTTACTTTAGTCCCTCCCGGCTGTTTGCTTGTTATATCAACTATATCCTGTTTATTAAAAAAATTATTTAGACGTTTAATCACATTTTTAGTCCCAATACCCGTCGTATGACCGGTTGATGTTTCCATGCCCGGTAAATTCTCATCAGTGTCAGAAAGTACCTTTCTTATTTTTTCAGGACTCATACCAACTCCGTTATCCTCAACCTCAATTACTACGTTGCCATTCACTCCTTTTACCCGCAGTGTAATTATGCCTCCCGATTCCAGGCTGCTGATACCATGAATAAAAGCATTTTCAATAAGCGGCTGCAGTATCATACAGGGCATTTGAACACTGGTCACATTTTCATCCACCTCACACCGGTACATAATTCTGTCTGTATAACGTACCTTAAGCAGATTAATATAATTGTCGATATTTTCTATTTCATCGCTAAGTGTAACCGGATTATCCAGGCTCCTCAGATTATATCTGAACAGGTTTGAGAAACACTGTATATAATGGTAGGTTCGGTCTGCATCCTCAAACATTGCCAGCTGTGCTCCGGCATTTAGTGTGTTAAAAATAAAATGCGGATTTATCTGCGACTGAAGGGCATAAAGCTCAGTTTCCCTAAGATGATTCTTCATAAGCAGGTATTGCATTTCCTGCTCCTTATACTTTGCTTCTAATTCTGCGGCTTCTTTTATCGCCTTCATCTGTTCTCTTATACTCTCTGCCATCCGGTTAAAAGCATTAGCCATGATGCCGATTTCATCATCGCTGTGAACCGTAACCTGGTTAACCTCAAGGTTTCCCTTTGATATTTGATTAGCGGCTTTGGACAGACCTATAATTGGCTCTGTTATTTTATAGGTCATTCTTATTATAAAAATCATATTGAACACTATTATGCCAATGATAATAATTAGATTTAGCGCCTGTATGAGGTTCACACGACCTGAAATCATGGTATATCCCTTTGTATTCTCATCAAATTGATTCAATGTCAGCTTATTTATATTGGTATTTATGTATTCAAAAACTTCACTGGCTTCGGTGTAATGGCTTATATAGCTTTCAATGTCTCTCCCTCTTTTGGCAGCCACGGCTGCATCAGCCGAATCCAGGTATGTAATTATCATATTGCCTATATCCTTAAGCAACAATCCGCTTTCTGCCGAGTCACGTCTTTGGCTCATGGCTTCCCCGGTCATCCGAAGTTCGCCGGAAAATTTGTAATAGTCCTTTAGACTATCAGAATGATTTGTTGAAAGAAAGTTTTCAAGTATGCTGTGCAGATTTGTAACACTGTTGCTTAGATCGCTTAAATATTTGTTGTTTGAAAAAATGGCATCCATTCCTGTGGCCAGCATTCTTGCATTATTATATGTGAAAAATAAGCCTATCCCCATAATCATTGTGGTCACGATAGAGTATAGAATAAGCTTCTTTCTTATACGGTTCCTTGAAAAAAAGCCTATAATGCTTTTCATTCCTCTTCACTCTCCTCCGGTCTGTCCTTGAGAGTGCTTTTGTATATCTCAAGATTGCTTGACGTGATAACTTTAGCTCCTGTATCAACATAAGATGAAGTCATCATGTTTTTTTTCAGCTCGATAAGTGAACAAATACTTTCGTAGCCCATCTCATAGGGATTAGCGGTTACAGTTCCGTATATTACGCCTTTCTCAATATATCTTAAAATTTCAGGTACATCACCGTAGGCTATTATAGTAACCAGCCCCACCTTGTTAAGGTCCACAATAATCTGGGCAGCGCTTATTGAATCCTTGGCGCTGGTATAAACAATAGTATCTATCTCGGGATGATCGTAGAGTATCTGTCGTGTAACTTCCTCAGCGCTGAATAATCCGGTGCCGGACGTTTGTATTGTTCTGATAACAGCAAGAGGTGCATTTTTGAGAGCATCCTTGAAACCGGCTACTCTCAGGTTCTGGGAAACATTTTCACTCGTTCCTGTAAAACTATTGATAATTATAGCTATATTTGCCTCATCCCCCTTAGACTCAAGGACAAGCTTACCTGATTCACTCCCCAGATTATAAGTATTAGTGCCTATAAAGGCTTTTCTTTTACTGTTTTTCGCATCCGTATCGATTGTAATTACCGGTATTCCGGCATCTGCCGCTTCATCGATAAGGGGAGTAAAGACTTCCTCATCCAGTACGTGCG
Organism: Clostridiaceae bacterium; assembly: GCA_012523685.1. Classification (GTDB taxonomy): domain Bacteria; phylum Bacillota; class Clostridia; order DSM-8532; family DSM-8532; genus DTU059. The sequence continues at coordinate 6,130 of JAAYTR010000196.1, forward strand.
TGACAATGCCGTCAACCCGGGATGCTATCGCCATCTTTAGATATTTAACTTGTTCATCCATATTTGTGAATCGGGGACCATTAAACTCAACCGCTGCATTGGAAACATGAGCGGCATCAAGGCATCCCTCTTTAACGGCCTGCCAGTAGGAATCATCTGTATTCTGGGCGATTACAATAAAATGGTATTCAGGTTGACTCGTACTCTCCTTAAGAAGGCTGTTAGCTTCCAGAAGGTTAAGCTGAAAGTAGTCTATGGAATAACCTATAAGAAAACCAAAAATACAAAGCAACAAAACTGCTCCAATAACCAAGACTTTTTTCATACCCGCACCGCCTGACTTTTACCACTAGCCCGGTGTTCACTCAAATATGCATATACTAAAAAGTGGTGATCGTATAAATTATAACATATGTAACACAAATAGGTGAATTTCATTTATGTTTATAAAAAATATAGCAATGCTCAAAGTAATGAGCATTGCTATTCCAATACAATACCTTATTCATTTATTTAAGTTATTTATAATCATTTACAAGATAATATCTGGGTAATTCATCCTCTACAATTGCTGGAAATCTTCCTACTTTCTCATAGAATCTGTTATCGGTATAATCGTCGTTGCACTCTGAAACCTCGCCTACCAATACAGTTCCTTTACCATCTTCTCCCCAGAATGAATGATATTGACCGGGGTATAGGGTGATACTTTCACCCGGCTGTAAAGTGACTGTGGCTCCGGCCGGCACTTCATATTCTCTTCCATCGCTATACACTGTTACAGGTGTATCTGCCAGATTTTCATCAGGAGTTGAATTGTATAGTTTTACAATAAGATTCCCGCCACCGCGGTTAATAATATCCTCTGCCTTTTTCCAATGAAAATGAAGGGGAGTTACCTGATTCTCCCTGACAATCATAATTTTTTCGGCATATGACTTTTTGTATTTGTCCATATTCAAATTGCCGTTTCTTATGGTAAAGAGGAAAAGGCCTTTTCTAAAGAAATCTCCACTTCCATAATCAGTTATATCCCATCCCAGGTGATTGTCCCTGATTTCATCATATTCTTTTCCTTTGCTTGCCCACATATCAGGAGTCCAAAAAGCAAAAGGCGGAAGCATAAACTTATGTTTGTTGAAAAAAGCAATACCTTCTTCAATAATTCTGTTAATCTCTGAACGTTTCATATGGTAACCTCGCTTTTTAAAATATTTACCTGGTATTATTTTCGGCTGTTATTTCAACAAGCATTATATTTTTCATATAGTTTTATTATTTCTTCAATATTTTTAATTCCGGAAGTTGAGTCCACTTCAGATAAACTACAGGCTGCTGTGGCACATGCTATCTTAAGAGCTTCTTCAACGGACTGACCTATGTATATGGAATAAAGTAAACCCGCGCAAAAAGCATCTCCTGCTCCAACATTGCCCTTTATATATCCCGGGGGTAGCTTCAATGACGGAACGTATGTAAAATTCATGCTGGAATCCATCGCCCATCCTCCTTGTGGCGCGTGGATGACAACAAGCTCCCTGACACCAGATGTCAATATCTTCTCACATATCTTTCTGATGGTATTCCCATCAGGTTTTCCATCTGAACCATATGGGTCTATATTTACTGCTTTCCCCGCCTCGATTTCATTGATGATAACATAATTGCAGTATTTCAGGCTTGCCTGAACAATCTCCGGGTATCTATCATTCTCTGTACTGATCATGTCAATAGAAGTTTTAACACCTTTTTCCTGAATTTTTGCCAGAGTCCTGGCCATAACTGTTCCATATTTTTCATCTTCTCTGTCAAATGGCTCCATAAGCAAAGCATATCCCATATGAAAAATATCAGTATTGATAGAATCAAAATCAATATCCTCATATGAAAAACACCGGTTTGCGCCCTTTGCATGAAAAAATGTACGTTCCCCTGTGGATTCTACAATCATGCAATCGGTAAAAGCAGTCAATTCATCATCATAAACTTTAATTCCACGAGTATTAATCCCGTTTTCTTTCAGCAGCTTTAATACAAATTGGCCATTTTCATCGTTTCCTATACCTCCATAAGCATAGAGCGGGATTGTATTGCATATTTTTGCAAGATCAATAAGGGTATTCGTCACACACCCGCCTGCTCCTCTGGTATTGGACAGAATATTGCTAAGCATTCCCTTTTCTACGTATTTGTCTATAATTTTATGGTAATCTACCGTTATAGTTCCGGCAACTCCAATACCTCGCTTCACACGACTCACTCACTTTACATGTATTGTATGGTTGATTTTTATTGTTTCAGGTATTGATTAATTCTTATTTCCAGTATTTTTAGAGAACTTTCTACATTTTTATCATAGGTTAATATTTCTTGAATACCGCCATTTGCAATTGTAATTGCTTCATTGTATTTCAGTATTTTGGGTGCTACCGTACCTTCTTCTATCACTCTGCTTAGCAATAGGTTGTCAATAACTTTTTCGCTTTCCTCCATGTCCACCTGTAAAATACTTTCAGCTTCCTTGGACCTGGTAACCTTTTTTAATACCGAGGCACCCTGGGAATAGCGGAAAATATCCATCTGTATATCCTCATCATTAGTAAGCAGCTTCAGAAATTCCCAGGCCAGCTTCTCATGTTCTGTTTTACTGCTGATTCCCATTAAGAGTGTGTTCACTTCCGAAATATTACCTCCGTTTTTCCCTGCGGGAAATGTTATGCAATCCCACTGAAAGTTCAGGTATTTTTTAATCCTGTACGGATAAGTTTTATAGGTGCGGTAATCCGCAAAAGATAGCGGCATAAAGACAACATTTCCGCTGTCAAAGTCCTTTTGAGTGACCTGCTGTCCCTGATTCAAGGCATAAAGACTTTTAAGATATTTGACTGCCTCAACAACATTATGCTGGTAAAGATCAATTTTCATTGAGTTTTCATCAAATAAAACCGCTCCATTTGTACGTGCAGCATCCAGCCAATCATAATTGTATATGCCGAATTGATCCAGAATACCATCACCGTTAATATCCTTTGTAACTTTTTCGCATATTTCGTACAGATCATTCCATGTCCAGTCACTGCTCGGGACTTCTATCCCTTCTTTTTTCAGCAGTGTCTTGTTTACAAACATGAGGGTAGGAACATTCTCATAGGGAAGCGCGTATTGCATCCCATGATATTCGCCTGATAAAAGTGCTGTTTTAAAATATTCATGTTTTTGAAAAGACGGATCATTATCGATAAGCTCATCCAGGTTCATTAATATCCCCAAAGAGGCAAACTGGTTGAAATCATTGGACAGTATCATAAAAACATCCGGTGTTGTCCCTAAAAGCACCTGCCTGGAAAACCATTCAGAGTAATCTTCTTTAAGAATCCCGCTGGAGTAGTGTATTTTTACATTTTTATGTTCCCTCTCAAAGCGTTCTATCGCCTTGTCAATGATTACATAACTGTTGGCATTAGCAACATCCCAATTGCTGCCGGCAAACATTCCAAATTCCAGAACAATTGTTTTTGATCCTCTGTTTATAAGAAACGCCAAAACTGTTATAACCATGAGAAGAACAATAACTGCTATTATTATGTACTTTTTCTTACCCATAATTACTCTCCAGTTTCTTTTTGCCCACTCCGGACTGAACTGTCCAGATAGCCAGTTGTGTTCTATCCCTCAGCCTTAATTTCCCTAAAATTATGCTTAGGTAATTTCTTACCGTTCCTTCAGACAGGTTCAGCGTATCTGCAATCTCTTTATTTGAATAACCGTATCCAACCTGTTCTATGATTTTCCACTCAGTCTTGGTCAATTTCTCCACATCTTTCTCACCTACTTCAATGGCAAAATTACTTTTTGCCATCTGAGAAAACAATTTAACGACTTTCGCAGCAATATCGGGATTGATCATGGCTCTTCCGGTATAGACGGTGTTAATTGCCTTTACCAGTTCATCTATGGATACACCTTTTAGCAAATAACCGCTGGCACCGTATTTCAGTGCATTATAAACATATTCGTCGTCATCAAAAGTAGTAAGTATAATAACCTTTAAATTGGGGTAATTCTCTTTAATAATTTTGGTGCATTGTACTCCGTCCATCTTGGGCATTCGTATGTCCATCAGAATAATATCAGGTTTGTTTCTTCTAATACACTGTATTACTTCAATTCCGTTGGAAGCAACATCAGTTACTTCGATATTGCTCTGATTATCAAGTATTATCTTGAGACTGGTGCGAATAAGTTCCTGATCATCAGCTATTAATACTTTAATCATATTTTTCACCCCACCTTATAGGTATTCGTGCAGTTACTGTAAAGCCGTCCGAGCCGTCAAATTCTACCGTCCCATTGAGCATTTTTATTCTTTCTTTTATATGTCGTGTTCCAAATCCCTGTTTTATCTCTTTACATCCTATTCCATTATCTCGTACCATAATAATTATTTCACCTTCAGCGCCGCTTATATGAACCCATATCTGTGTTGCTTTGCCATGTCTGATGGCATTGGTAATGCTCTCCTGAATCATCCGGTATATAGCATCCTCTTCATCAGCTGCAAAATTAAGGTTATCAATATCAGACTGAAAATATATGTGGGTATTGGTCATCAATTCAATTTCTATTATCATCTTATGTATGGCAGATTTTAAACTGAGCCTTTCAAGAGCATCCGGCCTCAATTTATTTACTGAACGCCGTATTTCGTTAATTCCTTCTCTGGTTACCTTCGATATTGTTTCCAATTGCTTCTTTGTTTCCTGAGGAGATTTATCCACCATGGTTATGCAGGCATCAATACCTGCAGATATACCCGTAAGTGTATGTCCCAGGGTATCATGTATTTCTCTGGCCAGACGGTTACGTTCCTTGGTTTCACCCATTTTTTCAGTTATGGCGGAGTATTCTTTAAGCTGTTCATTGGCCTTTTGCAGATCTTCATTGGCCTTTCTCAATTTTCTATAAAGGTTGTTTACCTCATCGATGGTACCTCTTTGATTTTGAATAACATATATGCAATAGATAATAAAAATGATGATGTTAATCGACACGGCTGTGTTATA
>JAAYTR010000197.1 GCA_012523685.1 Clostridiaceae bacterium
ATAGTCCAGATAAATACTCCTTAAAAAAGGCTTGTATCCTATTAGCTTTTTCCTCATCAATAAAAGCTGCACCATCTTCTATCTTGTATCCATAAGGTGTATGTCCCATAAACCTCACATCCTTTCCCTAAGTGTAATTCCACACTTTAAAACAAAGCCTATCTCTTCTCTTGAAAAAACTATAATTCTATCCATATGCCGAGTAAAAGCTTCATCATCAAAAGCTGTTAACATAGCCGTTTTGTTTGTATATTTTATTAGGTTACTAACTTCTTGTCCTTTTGATAATTCTCCATTCAAGTCTTGGATTAGACCTTCTTTTTCTTCTATAAGGTTGTCTTCTTCCATTTGAAGTTCATTCTTTTCCTTGTTAAAAAGAGCAGGCTCTAAATATTTCTTTGCCATAAGGCTTACTAGTAAATCTTGTTGCTTTCTATTGCTTTCAATTTGTTTTTCTAGAGTCTCAATCTTTGAAAGGTTGCCTGATTTGCTCATTATTTTAAGTTTATTAAGGAGAGGTTTTAAAATAAAATCTTTGCCAAAGATTAACTTATTCATCATGGTTATAAAAGCATTCTTTATATCCTCATCCCTGATAAAGAGCATGGAACATTCCTCTTTATGCGTCAGATGTGTATTGCAAGTCCAAGCCACATATTTGATTTTGCCTGTAGAATGGATTCTTCTTTTAAAGGTCCCTCCGCATTCGGAGCAAATTATCTTACTTGAGAAGCTGTATCTGTTTTGATATTTTGAATTCCTTTTTTCAATTCCCTTTTCCCTTGCTCTTTGTTCCAAGATTAAAGCAGCCTTTTCAAAATCCTCTCGGCTTATAATTGCCTCGTGATGATCTTGAATAAGGTACTTATTTTTCTCTCCATAGTTGGTACGTCTATTAAAACTACTATCTGTGTATGTTTTCTGCAAAAGAGCGTCACCTACATATTTTTCATTTACTAAAATTCCACGAATAGTAGTCCCTGACCATTTGCCTCCTCTTTTAGAAGGAATGTTTCCATTATTAAGTGCATTGGCTATTTTCCCAGTTCCCTTACCAGCTAAAGCTTGACTGAAAATGTACCTTACTATTTCAGCCTGTTCTTTATTTACTACCATTTGGCCATCTATATTTTCATATCCGTATGGTGGATAAGAAATCTTAAATGTTCCATTTTGAAATCGTTTCTGGACTGCCCATTTATTGTTTTCTGAAATAGATGTTGACTCACTCTCCGCTAGGCTACTTAAGATAGAAAGCATTAGTTCACTTTCCATGGACTGGGTGTTAATATTTTCTTTTTCAAAATATATAAATACTCCAATTTCGACCAACCTTCTAACCATCTCCAAGCAATCCGTAGTATTCCTTGCAAATCTGCTAATAGATTTTGTTACTATTAAGTCTATCTTCTTATTTTCACAGTCAGATATTAGCTTTTGTAGTCCTTCCCTATTCTCCTTTTTTGTGCCACTAATGCCCTCATCGTAGTAAACACCTAAATACTCCCATTCAGGATTAGCTTTTATATGTTTTTCATAATGAGTTGTCTGTGCTTTTAGGCTTTCAAGTTGTTCATCACTATCTGTAGATACTCTACAATAAGCAGCAACCCTTAATTTGGGATTAGCAAACGGATCTGGTCTATTTGCTTCAATTTTTGTTATCTTTCTCATTGTCTCACCTCCTCTTTGGTAGGTCACATGTTACCGTTAAAACCCTTATATATCAACGATTTCAGGGCATTATCTTCACTAAAATAGGTGAGAAAATTTCACGATTTAGTTCAGTAATTTTGTTAAATTCCACCTCGTCTATTAGCCCCATATTAAGCATCTTTTTTAAGATTTTTTCAGCCTGTGAATAGTTAAATTCTCCTTGCAGCTGATCATCAGATATTCTTGTAGATAAATTTTCCTCTTTTAAAATTGCATCGGATATTTTACTTGTCTTTTTATTTTCTATATCTTTCATATGACATTACCTCCTACTTAATAGCCACAGGAAAGGCTATAAGTTGAGGTTTGAGAAAATATATCTAAAAAAGGGCATAAAAAAAGGGCCTGCAGGAGTTTTCCCACAGGCTTTTATATGTTAATCATATTTTATAAAGGCATTAATCACTAGTAAAGGGTGGAGAATATTAGATGTTTACTAAATCAGTAAAGTAATTATTCTGTTATTAATTTCAATCAGTCCTTCATCCTTCATGTTTTTTAATTCACGAAATAAAG
>JAAYTR010000198.1 GCA_012523685.1 Clostridiaceae bacterium
CAGTAGCCTTTTTTACACAGTCTGCCAATATGCGGCTTTTTATCTTATTTGGATGTATTCTAGCAGTTGCTGGGATAGTATTACAGTATTTCTTTTCTGCAAAAAAACTAAACGTGAGTCGTAGTTTGATTGAAGCACTCATAAAAGCCAGGGAAGGTGATCTTCAGACCAGAATTACAGGCAATACTGAAATTGAAAAAGAAGCCAATGCGCTCATTCAACACTTCAATCAAGTTCTTTCCAATGTGGATCGTTCAACAGAAGAAGTAAAAAATCTTGCCTACACGGTAAAAACTACATCAAAAGAAGCTTCGGATGTGTCAAGCCAAATAGCTCAAGCCGCCGATTCTGTCTCGAAAGGTGCTGGTGAACAGGCTGAAGACGCTGAAGAAAGCTCGAGGGTAACATTGGAAATGGTCAATAAGTTTGAGGAGGTTGTCAACTCCGCCGAGCTTATGACGCAGAAGGCCGATGTTACCAAGGAAATGGCCGAATTTGGTATGTCAAATATAAACGATTTACTTGAGAAAAGCAAAATGACAGAAAAGAATATGGATGAAATCAATGAAAAGATTAAAGAACTGAACCAGATGACAAATAATATCAGCCAGATCACAGCGGTAATCTCAGGTATTTCAAACCAGACAAACCTGTTGTCCCTTAATGCTTCTATTGAAGCAGCAAGAGCCGGTGAATTGGGCAAAGGCTTCGGTGTTGTTGCAGATGAAATTAAAAAATTAGCACAACAAAGTTATGCATCCAGTACCGAAATAGACAATATAATACAAGGTGTGCAGAACCAGATAGATATTACAACCGAAACCATTGAGTTAACAACTAAAACGATTGAAGCGCAAACCCAGTCGGTTAATAAAACAAATGAAGCATTTAATGCTATATCAAATGCAGTAGATGAATTATTTACTCAGCTTCTTGAGGTAAAAAAAGGAATTACCATACTGAACGAGTTCAAACAGACACTATCAGATTCCATTACGAATATAGCAGCTGTGGCACAGGAAACAGCAGCTTCAACTGAGGAAATTACCTCGTTGATGTTCTCACAGATGAATTCTTCGGAAATTCTCGTGCAGCTTTCTGAAAGCTTTGATTCTGTAATTGCTAATCTGGAAAATGCCATTAACAGATTTAACTTTAATAAAATCTCAGTAAAGAGGAGTTCATATGCGGTAATTCCTTGTGTCGACATCCCATTTTTCCATGATACAAAGGAAGGAGCTGTAGATGCTGCAGCTAAGCTGGGTGTGGATGTTATGTGGCGTGCGCCTAAATCCAGCAATCCGGCTGAACAGGCCGAACTTATTGAGGAAGTGATAGGAGCGGGGGTATCGGGTATAGGAATAGGACCTATAGATGGCGATGAAGTAAGAGAAGCTTTGCAAAAAGCAGATAGAAGCGGAATAAAAATTGTTTGTTTTGATACCGATATTTCCGGGGTTAATAAGAGTGGCTTTATCGGAACTGATAACTATAAAGCGGGGAAAATGCTTGGAGAGCTTGTTATAAAGAAACTTAACGGCAGGGGAAAGATTCTTGGTACTATGTCTAACAAGAATAAGAATATGAAAGATCGAATAGAAGGCTTTATGGAAGGCATTAAAAAGAGTTCTGATATCAAAGTATTATCATTTGAAGCAACGGAGCAATCAAAAGCAGAAGATAGATGGCAGAGTCTAAAAAATCAAATACAGCAAACTCCGGATTTTGACTGCTTTGTTTGTATGGATGCAATGGGAAGCTTCTTTGCACGGAGAATGAAGGAAGACCTGGGGATAACCCCGCTTTGTTTTGTGTTTGACAAAACAGAAGACTCAAAGAAGCCACTGGAAGAAGGCTACCTGTCTGTATTGGCGCAACGTCCAAGACTTTGGGGTGAGCTGGCGGTAAGAAGGCTGCATGAAGCTTGCAGCGGTAAAACAATTCCCGATAATGAGGATACGGGTACATATGAAATTAACAAAAGTAATATGAATGTGTTCTTCAAATAATAGTATAAATAGCATGGTCAGCTTGCCAAGAATTCACCAAATTCGCAAGCTGACTTTTTTTATTACTCAATTTGGTCAAAACAACTTATTTTGAGTGCAATCTTGACAATTTGACAGTCATATTTTAATATCATAGATATATGTTTTTGCAATGACGGAGAGGAGTAGGCAGAAAATCCAAACAGAGAGGAAATGTCATAGGCTGCAAGCATTTCCGTGGGAAATTACTGTCGAAGTCGCTCCCGAGCTTGTATAGCTGAAATTAGAGTAGGCTGTACCGGTTAAGAGCCGTTATCGTCTTAAAGAGCCCGACAGGGAATTTTGGTGGTACCGCGGAAGTCAGCTTTCGTCCAATTGTTTGGATGAAAGCTTTTTATTTAAAGGAGATTAACTATATATGACAGCATTAAAGATTATTGCCTTTACTTTATTACTGATCGGATCCTTGATAAATTATGGGGCAAAGCTAATAGTCAAGCGTTTGAATCTTTTTGAGAAAATAGATGCAGATGAGGCTGAAGAACTTACAGGCGAAGAATTTGAGCAATATAAGATGACAAAGGCCATTGCAAAAGTAAAGGTTGTTGGTGTTTTGATTATGCTGCCCGGAGCATTTTTGATATTCTATGCTTTTAGATAATATTGAACTAATATTAGTAAACTGATTACGGATACACAGAAAGGGAGTATATCATGAGTAATAAAGAAATTAATAAAGTCTACGATCCTAAAAAGGTTGAGAATGAGTTATATAACAAATGGATGGAAAAAGATTATTTTCATGCTGTGATTGATCCTGAAAAAGAACCGTTTACCATTGTGATCCCGCCGCCGAATATTACCGGCCAGCTTCATATGGGACATGCACTGGATAACACAATGCAGGATATACTGATTCGTATGAAGCGCATGCAAGGATACTGTACTCTCTGGCTTCCCGGAACCGACCATGCCAGTATTGCAACAGAGGCGAAAATCGTCGAAAAGATGGCTAGTGAAGGCATAACTAAAGATGATATCGGGAGAGATGCCTTTTTAGAAAGGGCATGGGAATGGAAGGCCCAATACGGTGGAAGGATAGTTGAGCAGCTTAAAAAACTGGGCAGCTCATGTGACTGGAAGAGAGAGCGCTTCACCATGGATGAAGGCTTGTCCGAGGCTGTTAAGGAAGTGTTCGTACGCCTTTATGAAAAAGGACTTATTTATCGTGGTGAAAGAATAATCAACTGGTGTCCTGTTTGCGGCACATCAATATCTGATGCTGAAGTTGAGTATGAAGAACATGATGGCAGCTTCTGGCACATTAAGTACCCTGTTGCAGGAACTGATGAATACCTGGAGATTGCAACAACACGGCCTGAGACGATGCTGGGTGATACGGCTTTGGCTGTTCATCCCGAGGATGAAAGATACAAGCACCTCATAGGAAAAACCGTTATACTCCCGCTTATGAACCGTGAAATTCCTATTATTGCTGATAATTATGTTGAGCGGGATTTTGGTACAGGTGTGGTTAAAATAACTCCTGCCCATGATCCAAATGACTTTGAGGTGGGCTTAAGACATAACCTTGAAATGATTAATATTCTGAATGAAGATGCGACCATCAATAACAACGGCGGAAAGTATTCAGGGATGGATCGTTATGAGGCCCGCAAACAGATTGTAGAAGACCTTGAAGCACTAAATCTGCTGGTTAAGGTCAAGCCTCATAAACATAACGTCGGTGAATGCTATCGCTGTTCAACAGTAATTGAACCCAGAGTATCATGGCAGTGGTTTGTAAAGATGAAGCCTTTGGCAGAACCTGCGATTGAGGCTGTTAGAAACGGTACTATTAAGTTTGTGCCTGAGCGATTCTCCAAGATCTATTTTAACTGGATGGAAAACATCCAGGATTGGTGTATATCCCGCCAGCTATGGTGGGGTCACAGAATCCCGGCGTACTACTGTAATGATTGTGGTGAGCTGATAGTAGCAAGAACGGCTCCGAATGAATGTACGAAGTGTAAATCAACAAATATCAGGCAGGATGAAGATGTTCTTGATACCTGGTTTTCATCAGCGCTTTGGCCGTTTTCTACCCTTGGCTGGCCGGACGAGACACCGGATTTAAAATACTTCTATCCTACCAGTGTACTGGTTACAGGCTATGACATTATATTCTTCTGGGTTGCCCGTATGATTTTTTCAGGGATTGAACAAATGGGAAGAGAGCCGTTTAAATATGTTTTAATTCACGGCCTCGTCAGAGATGCCCAGGGCAGAAAGATGTCAAAATCCTTAGGCAATGGTATCGACCCTCTTGACGTAATAGAGAAGTACGGCACCGATGCTCTTCGTTATGCGCTGACAGTAGGAACCTCGCCCGGAAATGATATGCGTTTTTCCGATGAAAAGCTGGAGGCCAGCAGAAACTTTGCAAATAAAATTTGGAATGCATTCCGGTTTGTTATGATGAACTTTGACGATAATGTTGATTTTAGCAAAGTTGATGAAAGTAAATATACTGTTGGGGATAAATGGATACTAAGCCGCATAAATACTGTGGCTCGGGAAGTTACAGAGAACCTTGAGAAATTTGAACTGGGGATTGGTCTTCAAAAGGTTTATGAGTTTATTTGGGAAGAGTTCTGTGATTGGTATATAGAGCTTGTTAAGCCCAGGTTATATGATCATGAGGCAAATGGTCGTCTGGAAGCTCTGTTTGTGCTTAATGAGGTTTTAAAAAAGGCTATGAAGCTTTTACATCCTTTTATGCCTTTTATCACCGAAGAGATATACAGCCATCTTATCACAGATGATGAGAGCATTATGATATCATCCTGGCCAGAATACTCCAACGGCACCTTGTATCCTAAGGAAGAAAAACTCATGTCCTTCATAATGAATGCTATAAGAGGAGTACGCAATATAAGAGCGGAAATGAATGTACCTGTGAGCAGGAAAGCTAAAGCGTTTTTTGTTATAAAGGATCAGGATATCAGTGAGTTGATCGGGGACGAGAAATCAACATTTAACAGACTGGCCGGGCTGTCCGATGTTATTGCTCAGAATGATAAAACCGGAATTCCGCAGGATGCCGTGGCTGTTGTTGTTGATGGTGCCGAAATATTTATACCTCTTGAAGAGCTTATAGATTTGAAGAAGGAAATTGAAAGACTTGAAAAAGAAAAAGCCAACCTTGAAATGGAAGTGGAAAGAATAAACAAAAAGCTTTCTAACCAGGGATTTGTCTCAAAAGCACCAGCTTCAGTAATTGAAGGTGAGAAAGAAAAATTAAAGAAATACACAGGCATGTACGAAAAGATTATTGAGCGGCTTGAAACGCTCATAAAGCGTTAAGACTATGAAAAAGTTGCCAACATAGAATGTATTATTTGAGTTTGAAAAGTGATATCCTAGAAATAGCTGCTCACTTTCGGGGGTGATTATATATTTAGGTCTCCAAAAGCAAGGATAACCATGGCTTTTTTCTCAACCATATTTGTTGTTTTTTTTAGTATAATGGCATCTCAGAACCTATCAACAGGTTCTATTGATGAACCTGAAAAACCAATTATAGTTACCCCTACCCCCAAACCCAACGAACAGGCTGTTGTACCTAATGATGATCCGGAGGAAGAGGAGGGTTTTTACCTTACAAACAAACAAAAGTACTTTGAGAGTATCGTACATCCTGACAGTACAAATGTTCTGCTATTAGGAACAGAACCGACAGGGTTTAATTTTGATACTATTATGATACTGAATATTGATAAAACTTCGAAAAAGGTGCAGATTATAAGCCTGCCACGAGACATTTATATAGATTACAGTGAATATGTTATTGATGAATTGAGAAAAGCGCAGCCCTCGTATCTGAAAGAAAAGGGTATGCATCGAATAAATGCTGCTCCTTCAATCGGGCAGACTATCGAATATCAGAAAGATATTGGACGCTTTAATAAGCCATATGTGGATTTCATCGCTGATCTTATACATGAGATATTTGATATTTATATAGACGATTACGCATATGTTAAGACAAAGGGATTCAGAAATATTGTCGATTATTTTGGCGGTGTTACTGTATATGTTCCTGTTCACATGGAATATAATGATCCTTATCAGGATTTAGAGATTTATATAGAAAAAGGAACAAGAACCCTAAACGGGAAAGATGCGGAAGGGTATGTTAGATTCAGACAGGGTTTTGATGAAAATGGGAATTTTAAGAACTATGGAGATATATTCAGGAAAGAAAATCAGAATAGATTTATCAAAGCGTTTATTTCACAGCATGTAACTCTGAAGAATCTTGGCAGGCTTTCAAAAATTGCAGAAGTAATAAGCTCCAATATTAACACCAGTGTAAGAGGATGGGATTCAATTGTGAAATATGGAGCTCTGGCTGAAGAAGCCCTCAATAATAAATACCCTATCGAGAATTACAATCTGCAATTTACCGATAAATTTATTGATGGCTCTTCATATGTATTAATAAAAACGAAGTAAGAAATACCATAATATAAATTGTTGTGTTCATTCTACAAAATGTGATAGAATTAGGCATAGAAAATTATGTAATTGATAGCTGTTAGTGTTACTTAAGATTTTATGTAAATTACTCTAAGATAAATCAACCGGAGGATAGGTAATGAAATCCACCAAATCAGGATCATCATTGTTTGATGTGAAAGGACGTTATTTTTCAATTCTCATTACTATTGCATTCAGTTTTTTATTGTATTTAACGGTTGAACTTAGTGACAGTAAATTCCTTATTTCTCAGCTCTTGACAGACAACAATATATGGTATAGAATTTTTGAAGTTTACTTATTAATTGTATCTTTTTCGATTTTTTTAATTTCATTTTATACATATCCTCAGACAAAAGAAAATCGTTTGCTCATCGTTGGATTTACCTTTTTAACTGGCGGTATATTATACTGGATTCAAATACTGGATATTCCTTTCTATTTGGGACCGGAGTATGGAATAAGCAGCCCGAGATGTGTATTGCTGCTGTGTTTAATCATTCGAATAATTAACGCAATTTGTTTTTGCGTTCTTACTACTTTTAAATTTACAAATAAATATGTTATCAAAAGAAGATACATGTGCGTTGCGGTCATAATAACAGTGATTGTTATTTATAGTATATTAAGCAGCCCGTTGATAAAACAGGAACATTTAATTAACGACTCAGGGTTGACAGTCTTTAGCATATGTCTGCTGGGCGTTTCTGCTTTACTGTATATTTATGCGTTTTGCTTTAATCTGCGGCAATATATAAAAACAAATGAATTTGTGTTAAAACTATTATGCTACGGCTTCATTCTGATGTTTTTCAGTGAAGCAGCATTTATTGGTACCAATAGAATTTTTGATCTCAATACCGTATTAAGCCAATTTTATATGGCTGTCTCCTATGGAATACTGTTTTATGCTTTCTATATTGAAAATGTAAAAAAGCCATACACACAATTGTCCAAAGCCAAAGAAGATCTCGACGAATATCTGAAGGAAATGGATAAATTGGTTGACAGCCGCACTATTGAATTGAGAGGCATGTATGAAAAACTCATGGCTGATCAGGAAATAGCCAGAGGAATACAATTATCTATGCTTCCTTCAGGTTTACCTGAGAATGAGTTCGTTTCTTTTTCAGCAGGATATGTGCCCGCAGAAAAGCTAAGCGGTGATTTCTACAATGTGTTTAAGATTGATGATACCCGCTTTGGAATTTGCGTTGGTGATGTGTCAGGCCACGGGGTTTCGGCGGCAATGCTGTCAATCTTTACATTTCAGAAGATGCAATCTCTTATGGAAGAAACAGCAGGCGAAGCAATCAGTATTCCCTCCATGGTGCTTACACATCTTTATGAATCATTTAATTCAGCTAATTTTAATGATGATATGTATATCGTTATGATTTATGGGGTATTCAACACCCAAACAGGTATTCTTTCATATGCATCGGGAGGACTAAATACTTCACCCTTGAGAATAAGACCTGACGGCTCCATTCAAGAATTAGAAAACGATGGTTTTGTGATTTGTAAGCTTGGCAGCCTGTTAAAACCTAAGTTTGTAAACCGGCAAATCCTCCTCTTCCCCGGGGATAAGTTGCTTTTATATACTGACGGACTGGTAGAAGCCCGTGACTCATCTAATAATGAATACTCGATAAAACGTTTGAAATCTACTATCCAAAAGTATAATAAATGGGGAATCGACCACCTGACCGAGGCCATAATAAATGATGTAAAAGAATTCGTAGACGGCAGGAAACCTGCTGACGACATTACTCTGCTGGCTATGGATGTATTGCCTCCATTTTAATCATATCTCTTTGCTTTAATGCGGATCAAAATAAGTAATAAAAACACAAAGGTGTCGCGTGCCCTTTTGGGCTTTTTATTAATAGACACCATATCCAATATATGTTAAACTTATTGATATGATCCTGTTTATAAAAGAGTTAAACAGATGTACGGAGGTAATAATATGGGTATCAGAAACTCCAGAACAAAATTGGGTTTATGGCTTTCTACTTTCATCTCTATGGCTGGCTTGTTATTAATAGTTTTTATCGCATACATTATTGAGAATACAATAAGTCCGAGTTTTAATAAAACACTGTTAACTGTTATCTCTGTGATAATTGCGCTTATTCCGCCACTGCTTTGGCTAACAATTTTCTACCGGCAGGACAGGCTAAACCCGGAACCAAAGAGTTTTGTGTTTAAGACAATGTTATTGGGTGCCCTGATTCAAAAAGCGATTTACACACCCATTATCGCATTTGTCTTCTCGGGTAATACCAGCGGGATTACATCTATTGGCGGCAGACTAATAATTAATATTATTTTGATAGCAATCATCCAGGAATCAATAAAATTAATTTCGGTAAGATACAGCATTTATCCCAGTAAAGAATTTGACGAGGTAATTGACGGAATAATATACGGATCTGCATTAGGACTGGGATTTGCTGCTATGACTAATATTGGCGGTATTATTACTTCAGGTGGTGCTATGCTTACTAATGTCACTGCTTTGGTAGTAATAGAGACATTTGCTCATGCCAGTATTACAGGATTAAGCTGTTATATTCTCGGGGTCTCAAAATACAGTAAATTTAATATACTCAGATTACCC
>JAAYTR010000199.1 GCA_012523685.1 Clostridiaceae bacterium
AGGTATGATAATATTCCGGGTCCAATTTTCAGGCCAATTCTTATATATCTGTACAGTGCTGTGCCTATCTCGCAGTATTCGCTCAGCCATGCTTTATACATTGTTTCTAATGCTTCATGAGACATTTTTTCTATTACTCTGTGATATACCCTTCCCGATTTTTCCTCATTTGTATCAATCTCTCTTACTTGAGTATCGAGAGACATCTGGTAAAAATTCCGTGAAACAATACTTTCAGGAATTTCTTTTTTCTCATAAGCTTCAAAAACTGCCGTAAGGATCCCCTCAAAGGAACCATCGGTAACATAAATCATTAATAACCACCACCGAACATAGATATCTGCCCGTACATAGCCTTAGAGTCTGTTTTCTCCGATAATACGGAATACAGATTTCCTGAGTCAATATCCAAGTCACCGTAATATACACCTTTACAGGTAATAAAGTATTGTGCACGCTTTAGCACAACACGCATACTTTTCAAATCCTCAAAGGACAGAGGGGCAATTCTCCTCGCTCTTACAATGCGCTGGGCCATTTTATAGCCAATTCCCGGCACTCTGAGAAGAGTTTCAACAGAAGCACTGTTAATTTCAACCGGGAATTTATCAAGATTTCTAAGCGCCCAATCACACTTCGGGTCGACTTTAGTGTCAAAGCTGGAATGCTTTTCATCAAGCAGTTCTTCAGCATTAAACCCGTAAAATCTTAACAACCAGTCAGCCTGATAGATCCTATGCTCTCTTAATAGCGGTGGACTGGTATTAATGGCAGGGAGATTGACGTCTGCATTAACAGGTACATATGCCGAATAATATACTCTTTTCAGCTTATAACGGTTATAAAGCTCTTGGGTCAGCCTGATTATTGTTAAATCGCTGTCCGGGCTGGCACCTACAATAAGCTGCGTAGTCTGCCCGGCGGGTACGAACATTTGCTTTTTCCGGTATATTGTAAGCTCATTTGCTCCCTGGATCTGCTCGCTTACAAAGGACATTGGCTTGATTATGGTTTGGTGGTCCTTTTGAGGTGCCAGAAGCTTAAGGCTCTGTACAGAGGGAAGCTCAATATTGATACTCATTCTGTCGGCCAGAAGTCCGGCCTGATGAATAAGGTTTAAATCAGCTCCGGGAATTGACTTAACATGGATATAACCATTGAAGTTATGCTCATAACGGAGTTTCCTCAAAGTCGACATAATCAGTTCCATGGTATAATCAGGGCTTTTTATTACTGCCGAACTAACGAAAAGGCCTTCAATATAATTTCGTCTGTAGAACTCGATGGTCAGTTCACAAAGCTCATCAGGTGTAAAGCTTGCCCTTCTGATGTCGTTTGATATGCGATTAACACAATACTTGCAGTCATAAATGCAGTAATTGGTAAAAAGCACCTTAAGCAGAGAAATGCAACGCCCGTCTTCTGCCCAGCTATGGCATATTCCTGCAACTGCAGCGTTCCCCAACTGTCCCTTTTTATTGCTGCGGTTACTACCGCTGGATGAACATGAAACATCATATTTTGCTGAATCCGCCAGAATCTGAAGCTTTTCAAGCAGACGCATAAAGTCCTCCAAACATATGTTCTTTTAATAAGTATATCATGAATAAAATTAAAAGAAAATATGTTCGGCAAATATAGGAATGTTTTTTGATGTAAACTATGCAAAAATATCTGGATATTGAATCTAAAAAAATATGGCGGGGTAGCTGTTGCAATTTAAAGCGTAGCATGTATTTCGTAGCGGGCGCGACTAGAAACCGGATGTTGGAACGGAGCGCTAAATCGCTGCAGCTCCCCCGCTTACCAACGTTATATTATCTTATATAAAAACTAAGTATCAAAACAGTTTTTCACCTGGCGTAATTTAAACTCCCTTATCAGGGGGATTTATAAGTATACCTTGTTTTTACTACCACTTATAGTTTTCGTATAATTCTGTCAGGTTTTTATAAACAGGAACACCGGTAGCCTTAAGTCTTTCCTCACTGCAGTGTCCATTTGAAACCAGGCAGCACCGCATTCCCGCTTCTTGTGCAACTTCAAAATCATGAATGGTATCGCCGATAAACAGCATCTCATCAGGCTCACAATTCACCATACTGACAAGCTTTTCTGCAAGACGGGCCTTGCTGTCGGCCCGGTTATTATCCTGTCCGAGTATATTAGCAAAATATGCCCCCAGCCCATATTCCTGGATTTGTTTTGCCAGTACTTCACTTTCTGATGCAGACACAATATGCTGTTCCAGACCTTTATTCTTAAACAGCTTAAGGACAGACAGAACATCATCGTGGAGAGCTATTAGATGTGAATTGCTTAAATAATTCGCCAGATATTCATCACAAACCTCCTGGAAGGTTTCATTATTAAAGTCAAAACCTGCTTCAATATAAACATTAATTACCGGGTACACAATTTTATCCCTGTACATATCTATTGATATGGATCCGAGATTTCTTTTGATAAAAAGGTCGCTAACAGCCTTGCAGCTGGCCTCTGTGTCGTTTATAATGGTACCGTTCCAGTCCCATACAATATGCTTTAAATTCATTTACATCTATCCTTCAATCCTTTTATCATCTGTTATTGATAATACCTTTTCATCGCTGAAATGTCAAAATATCAGTTTTGGAATTAAAGACTTTTTTAAGGTTATCTGTTATAATACTAAAGGAAGATTAAATATTTTTTCAATATATATAACCGGAGATGGTAGATTTGGTTGCTTATGACTCCATATTGGTCTGCATCACCCGTCAGAAGGCATGTGAAAGGCTTGTTAAAGCCGCTGCCAGGCTAAAGAAAGAAGACGGGGAGCTTTATGTTATTCATGTAACAAAGGAAAACTGGAATTTCATAGATAACCCCAGTGATGGCGAGACAATGGAATACCTTTTTTCTATGACTAAGTCCTATGGTGCAGACCTTACGATTTTAAATTCTGATAAAATACCTGAAACGATTGCGCAGTTTGCAGAGCATTACGGGGTTAATCTCATTGTATTGGGAGAAAGTCCGGATGGATCTCAAAATTCTTTTAAACATAGACTCGAGACACTCTTAGGCGATACAGATACAAAGATTATGGCTATTCCGAATACCTGTGCAATATAAATATTTTTATAAGTCCCCGCCTCTATAGACGGCCGGGGACATATTAATTTATTAGCAGAACGGGACACGTCGTCAGTACCCTGTCCCAAACGGTCATGAACTTTCATGAACCTATAGAATATCTTGATTAACTGTTTAACAGTCCGTATACATCACGTTTGGATAAGCCTCTGTCCTTTGCGGTAAGCTTCATTGCATCCATGCGGTCATATCCTTGCGCCATGTAGTATTTAACGTGCTCCTCGACTGTTAAGTTTGAAAGATCATGTTTCATATTATCCGGAGCTTTATTTTTTGAACCCTCCACAACTATTACAAACTCACCTCTTGGCTCATTGCCGGCAAAATGTGCTATGGCATGGCTTATTGTACCCCTTATGGCCTCTTCATGAATCTTTGTGAGCTCTCTTAATATGCTGCAGCGTCTGTCACCGAAGACCTTAAGGATATCCTCCAATGTTTTTCTGACTCTATGGGGTCCCTCATAGAACAGAAGGGTTCTTTCTTCATATTTTATTGATTCAAGAAATTTCACTCTGTCTTTCTGTTTCTGAGGCAAAAAACCTTCGAAGGCAAATCTTCCTGTCGGAAGCCCGGATAATACCAATGCTGTTAATGATGCGGAGCACCCCGGCACAACTGTTACTGTAATTCCCTGTGAAACGGCCAGGGCTACAAGTTCTTCTCCCGGGTCCGATATGCCCGGCATTCCGGCATCACTTATAAGTGCGATATTTTGTCCGTTTTTTAGTTTTTTCACCAATTCTTCGGCTCTTGAGATACGGTTGTTATCATGATAGCTTATTAACGGCTTCTTTATGCCGAGGTGGTTCAAAAGACGCAGTGAGTGTCTTGTGTCCTCAGCTGCGATCAAATCCACTTCTGACAGTGTTCTGACTGCCCTGTAAGTAATATCTTCAAGATTTCCTATCGGTGTTCCCACCAGATATAGAGTACCATAACTTTCAGCCATTTTATTCTCCTGATCTATAAATTAATTCTGAGTGGAGTGTAGCATTCCTACTGTCATCCTGAGCGTTTAGCGAAAAATCTTTTTAAGTTAAACAGAGGAGCAGCTGTAGACTGCCGCTAAAGAGTAATCGACTTATGCCTTGTTACATGGCACCCTATATTTACCGCAACCGGCAAACCTGCAATATGTGTCGGATATACTTCAATATTTACACCCAGTGCCGTAATTCTTCCTCCAAGTCCGGCAGGGCCGATGCCCAGATTATTTATAGATTCTAAAAGCTCCGCTTCCAGGTCTTTGTAGTAGGGATCGGTGTTACTTTTATCTAATGGACGCATCAAAGCTCTCTTTGCCAATATCGCGGCCTTATCCATGCTTCCCCCTATACCTACCCCCACAATAACCGGTGGACAGGGGTTTGCTCCCGCCTGGCTTACAGTATCTATAATGAATTTTTTTACTCCCTCCACTCCGTCTGAGGGCTTCAGCATTTTAAGCGCACTCATATTCTCACTGCCAAATCCCTTTGGAGCTACATGCAAGGTAAGGGTATCCCCCTCAACAATACTATAATGAATAATAGCAGGGGTATTATCCCCTGTATTTTTTCTCCTTAAAGGATCTTCCACCACGGAATTTCTCAGATATCCCTTTTTATATCCTTGTCTTACTCCCTGATTCAATGCATCTTCAAGGTTTCCGCCAATTATCTGTATCTCCCGGCCCAATTCAGCAAAGATAACAACCATACCCGTGTCCTGACAAATCGCCAGTCTTTCTTCAGCTGCTATTTCAGCGTTTTTTATCAAACTCTGAAGTATAGATCTTCCCGTTTCAGACTCCTCAGCTTTTTCACTTTTTTTAAGAGCTTCCCTTATATCATGGTTCAAAACAATATTCGCTTCAATACACAGGCTCTCTACGGCTTCAGTTATTTTTGATACGTGTATGGTTCTCACTGCTACCCCTCCATGCATTATTATTTTCTTTCAATTACATACTCCCCATGCTCCAGATCAGCTTTGACAATGATCTCAGTTAAAGAGTATTTTTCTTTGATAGCCTCAATATTTGCCCTTTTCTGTCCCACCAGCTTGGATACAAGCTGTGGACGTGTCCTTATAATAATCCTCTTGTGGTTATCTAAATTAAAATCCAGCCAATGGGTAATTTTCTTATACAAAATCAGGGACTCAACCAGCTCGCCGAAAGCAGGATGATATGGACCTGCCACTATTGAACCCTCCAATGTATCAGAATCCTGAAGTCCGATTCTCAGTATTGTAATGCCTGCATCTTTATATAACGGCAGAATATCAGCACACCATTCAACGGCTTCTTCTAAACTGAGAGGGGTATACTGCCCGCTTATGTAGTATTCCTCCAGCAAAGTACCCTTAATAACTAAAGCCGGGTATATTCTAACCATGTCAGGCTTTAATTTTATAACATCCACTGCTGTTTTTAATGCTTTTTTATAACTGTCGCCAGGGAGTCCCAGCATTGTTTGAATTCCCAGCGATATACCACTCTCCCGTATCAACGAACATGCTGATACAACATCCTCAATACTGTGACCTCTTTGACTCTGCAGCAAAACATCCGGATCAAGACTCTGGACGCCCAGTTCAATTACTGTTACTTTGTAATTTTTTAGTATTTTTAATATGTGAGGTGTTATTGTGTCCGGCCTTGTAGAAAGACGTATACCTGAAGCTTTTCCGGCTTTCAGATATGGCCGGGCAAGTTCAAGATATGCTATCATCTCCTGCTCAGGAATACCTGTAAAGCTCCCTCCAAAAAATGCTATCTCAACATTATTATTTTCTCCTACGGTAGAAAAACTCTCTTCAAGAATATTCTTAACACGTGCAGGAGATTGAACGGAAATGGTCCCGCTTATTTTCTTTTGATTGCAAAAAACACATGCATGCGGGCAACCCATATGCGGTATAAAAACCGGTATATTAATATGGCGAGTTCTGCTCATCAAAATCCTCTCTACAGGGTAATCCCCATGTCCTCCAAAGCCGCTTTTGCAGCCATTTGTTCTGCATCCTTCTTTGATTTTCCCACACCTGTTCCGATAGCTTTCCCGTTGGTATATACAGACATTTTAAAAATCTTTGCATGATCCGGTCCCGTAGACTCTATCAGCTTATACTGTATTTGTACATCGCCGGATTTCTGAAGCTCCTCCTGCAATGCTGTTTTATAATCCATAAAAAGCATACCTTCAACAGCCTTTTGATATATATCACCTAAAAGATGCATAATAAAGCCATCGGCCTCATCAATACCTCCATCAAGATATATGCTTCCTATAATAGCTTCCATGGCATCAGATAATATGGAAGGTCTGGTTCTGCCGCCGTTTGCTTCCTCACCTTTGCCAAGCATAATAAGATCACCTAAGCCTATTTTCCTTGCACATGCGGCTAACGATGCCTCACATACAATAAGGGCACGTAGTTTACTCATTTCGCCCTCACTGAAATTTTTCGCATTATTATACAGCATAAGGCTCATAACAAAATCCAGAATAGCATCTCCCAAAAATTCAAGCCGCTCATTGTTCTTAGCCGCAAAATTATGATGTTCGTTTGAAAAAGAACTATGAACCAGAGCATTTATCGCGTATTGTTTATTTCGATATGTGTAACCTATTCTGCGCTCTAAAGTTTTTACAATTTCAAAAACTTCTTCAGGAATTTTTGCCAATTAAATCCTCCTCTAATAAAAACAATTTTATTGTTAATAATTTTAGCACAGTTTACTGTCATTTGTGTAGGCATATATGTTTAGACGGGGCTCCTGCCTTCCAGTTCATAAACAAAGGCCAGAACCTCTGCCACCGCTTTATATAGCTCCGGCGGAACAGCCTGTCCTATATCTACTGTATTATACAATGCCTGAGCAAGAGCAACATTCTCCACAGTATGTATTTTATTCTCTTTAGCTACTTCTCTAATACGCTTTGCCATATAATCCACACCCTTCGCAAGAACATAAGGAGCTGACATTTTCTTTGGCTCGTATTTAATTGCCACTGCATAATGGGTAGGGTTGGTAATAACCACATCAGCTAATGGTACCTCCTTCAGCATGCGGCGCATGGATATTTCCCTTTGTTTTTGCTTAATTTTGGACTTAATCTCCGGATTACCCTCCATCTGCTTATATTCTTCTTTTATTTCCTGCTTGCTCATACGAATATCTTTTTCATATTTTCGCCATTGAAAGTAATAATCCGCAGCAGAAACAATCAATAGGGCAAAACAAATTTTAATTGCTATACTTAGAGCTGTATCGACTAAATAGGCTGCAACAGATACAACCGGAAGATCCATAAGTTTCATCATATTAATAAACTCGTTTTGAATCGAGCTCCATGCAACCCATCCGATTAAAATAACTTTTACAATTGATTTTAGAAGCTCAAAGAACGATCTTGCTGAGAATAGTTTTTTTAACCCTTTTATAGGGTTCAGATTCGAAAATTTGGGTTTTATTACTTCAGTGGTAAACAGAAACCCAATTTGAACATAAGTAGATAAAACTCCGATCAAAATAGCCACTATAAAAAACGGTGCAACCATTTTTACAATTTCAAGAGTAACAAAGGTAACCAGTTTCATAATTTCATTGGGATCCTGCAGATTATAGGCTGACGTATGGGTGAAAAACATATTAAAAATTCTGTTGCATCCTTCATAAACATTCTTTCCGAATATTCTTAATGAAATAAACATAATCAATAGAATCAGGTTTGACGGCAGCTCTTTGCTCTGCATAACCTGACCTTTTTTTCTTAAGTCACTACGCTTTTTCGGTGTTGCTTTTTCTGTTTTGTCTGAAGTATCAGCAAAGAGCTGAAGGTTAATATTAATCATGAGCCTTTCGCCTGTCTCAAAAATTCATAAATTTCTTCATAAGTCCCTTGTATAATGACATTCACAATCCCCTTGAAAGCACTTATTGTAATAAAAATAATAGACAGCCCAAGTATGATCTTAATTGGCATGCCCAACATAAATACATTCATCTGAGGCATACTCTTGGAGACAATACCTAACGAAATGTCAGTTATCAGAATAGAGACCGTTATGGGAGCCGCTATCTTAAACCCCAGTGCAAAAACACCCGTAAACAGTTTAAAAATTTGACTTATAGCTTCTCCATTAAATACGACTTCTCCTATAGGGAGAATTTTATAGCTGTCAACCATTGCCTGTATTAAAAGGTGATGAGCATCTGTAATAAGCATCATTACTGTCGCTATTATAACATAAAAGTCAGCAGTTACAGGTATCTGGACATTTGTAAGTGGATCAAACACTGATACCATACCAAATCCGATACGCATATCTATTAATTGACCGGCAATATAAATACTTGAGAACAGTAAATATGAGATGAATCCCAACGTGAGTCCTACAAGAAGCTCTCTGGCTATAAGAACAACATAAGCCGTCAGGGACGTGTATGACATTGCAGGCATCTGTATCGAATTTGCGGTAATAACCGAAAAGATAAAGCAGAATCCTACTTTAAAATAGTTTGGAATATTCCTTCTGCCAAAAACAGGTGATAAGAAAAACATGCCTGTAATGCGAACCAATACAAGCAAGAAAATATTCCATATATCCTGAAACGCATCAAAGGGTATGGTGGTCATGGCAACCCCCTTGTTTTATAATCCTTCACAGGCCAATAAACCGAAGCATACTTTCATACATTCGTAAAGTAAATTCTTTCATTGTGGTGAGCATCCATGAACCTAAGAGAAGCAAAGCAATTAACATAGCCAATATTTTAGGAACAAAATGCAGGGATTGCTCTTGAATTTGAGTTGTTGCCTGAAATATACTAACAATTAAACCTACTGTCAAACCAATCAGCAGGACAGGTGCACTCATTTTTATAACAGTCAGCAAAGCGTCTCTGGCTACATCCAGCAGGTATTGTTCCAATTTTATCCCTCACTTCAAGCAGCTATCGTACAAAAGATTTAATAATAGTTTCGGTTAAAAGATTCCATCCGTCTACCAGAAGAAACAACAGTATTTTAAATGGCATAGATATCATTACGGGGGGCAGCATCATCATACCCATAGACATAAGTGTACTGGCAACCACCATATCGATTACCAGGAAAGGTATGTATAACATAAACCCCATACGGAATGCTGTATTTAATTCACTTATCATAAAAGCAGGAGTTACAACTGTCAGCGGAAGATCGGTTAATTCCTCCGGTGGCTCAACCTCAGCAATACTGGCAAAAAGAGCTAAGTCCTTATCTCTTGTATACTTTAGCATATTGTTTTTAATAATAACCTCAGAAGTATCTATAGCCTCTTCCAATGAAATCCTGTTTTCAGTAAACGGCACAAGAGCGTTTTGGTTAATATCGGCCATCACAGGTGACATCAGAAAAAACGTCAAAAAAAGAGCAAGCCCTATTACAACCTGATTGGGTGGTGTTTGTTGCGTGCCCATTGAATTTCTCAAAAAAGAGAGAACAATAATTATTCGTGTGAACGAAGTCATCATTATGAGAATTGAAGGTAATACCGATAATACCGTCAGGATTAATAACAGCTTTATGCTAGCGCTGATTTCCCCCGGGTCGTCAGTAGAATTAATGGTAATTCCATCGTCAGAAATGGAGATTCCCGGTGCGGCTAAGGCAACGGTGCTTAGCAAAGCAAAACATAGCAGAGTCAATATTAGACAGATTACTACTTTTTTCTTTTGCATAGTTTTTTCCTTTAGTGATCATTGGTATTGATTCTCTTTAGTCTTTTAATGCTCCTCAAAATCCCTGTTTCTTCAGGTCCTTCTGCTTCCTCTCCTTCATCCGGGTCCTTATTTTTTTTATCACTTAAACCGGAATAGGTGTCAAAGATTCTCTTGAAATCAAAAACATTCGCTGTTGTCTCATCTTGTTCAACTAAATCCCCGGTATTTATTTCGGTATTAATTTCTGATACAAGTTCCAGACCTTTTTTACTCGACAAAAAAAGAAAATACTTATTCCCGACAAGAATAAGATAAAGGCATCGATCAAGACCCAAGGAAAGGGTTTCTATAATTTTCATATTTTTGTTCCTGGTGCCGTTGGTCATTTTTTTACCAATAAATTTGGTTGTATAATAACAAAGCAGTAAAATTGCTCCGAACGCAAACAATAAGCCAAGTAACTCAAAAAACATATAAGTCCCCCTTTTTTAGGACTATGTTAACCAACTACTTTTTTTACGGCTTCGAGAACACGTTCAGCTTGGAAAGGTTTTACAATAAAATCTCTCGCTCCGGCCTGGATAGACTCAATTACCATTGCCTGCTGTCCCATAGCCGAACACATAATTATCTTTGCAGAGTCATTCAGCGATTTAATCTGTTTTACAGCCTGGATACCATCCATTTCAGGCATTGTAATATCCATAATAACCAGATCAGGATTTACTTCTTTGTATTTTTCAATTGCTTTAATACCATTCTCGGCTTCACCAACAACAGTATATCCGTTTTTTGAAAGGATGTCTTTGATCATCATACGCATAAACGCCGCATCATCAACGATCAGTATACTTGCCATAGGTCTTATCCTCTCCCCGTAAAATTCAGCATATTAAAAATATACCACTCTTAATCATTTAATATCAATTATAATTGATATTCTGACAAAATGAAAGTCTTTTCGTCATTAAAGTAATTAAAGTCGTTTTGAAGGATGTATTATATCGGTTATTCTTACACCGAAGCTCTCATCAATAACAACAACCTCACCCTTGGCTATTGTCTTGCCGTTTACCATTATGTCTACAGGTTCCCCGGCCAGCTTATCAAGTTCTATGATTGAACCCTGACCAAACTCCAGAATCTCTCTTATTTTTTTGGTGGTACGCCCCAGTTCAACAGCAATTTGTAATGGTACATCCATCAAAAGCCCTATGTTTTTCCGTTCTGCTTCAGCCATACCATCATCAAAGCTCTGGAATTGCATAGGCTGAACGTTAACAGGCTGATGGAATTCCTGCCTCTGCGGCGGCATTTGATATTGCGGCATAGGCGGATAACCATATGGGCCATATGGGCTCTGCGGCGGAATTGGAGGTGGCTGAGGCTGTTCCTGCTGCTGTGGCATTTCGACATGAGGCTGTATAGTATGGCTTGGCTGTGTATGCACAGGCGGCGGCGCTGCCAGCGGTGTAGTAGGTTCTTCCTGATGCAGCAGATTGTATGCCATTTCTTTTGCAAAAGAAATCGGCAGAATCTGCATAATCTCACTGTCAATTAAGTCGCCAACTTTAAGTGAAAAAAGAATAACAACTATATTGGAATTACTGTCTATCCGTATTTTATTTGTATCTTCCCCAACACCTATCAATGACGGCTCAGGTGGTGATATGTCAACACGCTTTTCGAATATTGAGGACAATGAGGTGGATGATGACCCAACCATCTGATTCATTGCTTCACTTATCGCACTTAAGTGTAACTCATTGAATTCGGTCTGAATGTTACCGAAACCGTCACCGCCCATCATAAGGTCAGTAATAATCTTAGCATCCTCTTCCTTAATAATCAGGAGATTATAGCCTTTTAATCCCTCGGTGTACTGAACTTTAACAGCAATATAGGGCTTATTAAATTTTTTTGAAACCTCTTCCCAGGTTGTTTCTTCAACTCTGGGTGTCGTAATACTGACCTTTTGCCCTAAAAGTGCATAAAGTGTTGTCGCAGATGTTCCCATACAAATATTGCCTATCTCACCAAGCGCATCCTTGTCTTCAGAAGTCAGCAATGATGTTTTTGGTGTTTCCGGCTCATTGTTTGTATCGGCAGCCGGCGCTTCTTCTTTCATGTCAGCATTTTGAGAATCCTCTTCAAGGCTTGTACCATTTAAAAGGGCATCTATTTCAGCTTGAGACAACATATCTCCCATATTAATTCTCCTCCTCTCGGACTATATCGGTAATATTAACTGCCATTCTTTTATTTCGTGCTCCGGGTTTACCATAAAATTTTAACATATCTCCGACAATTACCTCTATCTTACCGTCTACATTAGTATTGAGTGACAAAACATCTCCCGGCTGCAACATCAGAAAATCATGTACAGAGATAGTTGTTCTTCCCAAAATCGCAGAAACAGGAATTTTGCTCTCTTCTATCTTCCTCTCAATAGCTTCTTTGCTTTCCTCGGTAGATCCATGTTCAATCAGGGAGAACCATAGTTTTGTCGAAAGTTTGCTCATAACCGGTTCAACCGTCATATGGGGTATACAAAGATTCAACAGCCCTTCTACTTCACCGATTCTTGCTGTGAATGTAATTAAAACAACCATTTCGTTTGGTGACATGAGCTGAGCAAACTGAGCATTTGTCTCGATTCTGTCCAGGCTTGGCCTGATGGTTGTAACATTTTCCCACGGATCACGCATCAAACCGAGCATTTGAGATATGATGCGCATCAAAATAGCAAGTTCTATTTCTGTAAAACCCCTCATCTTCTCCATTGTGAAGCCTCTTCCACCCAATATTCTGTCTATCAGGGAATAGGCTATTGAGGGGTTAATTTCAAATATTATAGATCCGGGCAACGGATTAAAATTAATAATACCCAGAACAGCAGGATTAGCTATCGAATTGGTGAATTCCGAGTATTGCATAGCCTGAACGGTCTGTACATCTACCTGTACCAGAGTTCTCAGGTAACCTGAAAGAAAGTTGGTTAAAAGCCTCGCATAGTTTTCGTTAATAATCTGTATAGTACGAAGATGGTCCTTCGCAAATTTACTTGGGCGACGAAAATCATGGTTGCGCACTTTCTTCTCGGCGGTTTCCATGTTAAACTCTTTAACATCGAGCTCACCGGTACTAAGTTGCTGTAACAGCCTGTCTATTTCATTTTGGGAAAGTATATCGCCCACAAAGTTCCCCCCTGTTACTGTCTAATCCATTTATCAAAGACTACATCTATTATAATCATATCTTCAGAATCTGTTCTTACTATTTCATTAAAAGAAACTTTCAAAGCATTTCGGGCTTGTTCCATTGCATCTTCCTCACCCAGTTCTTCAAAGCTTTGGTTCATAAAATATTTTATACAAGCTTGTTTTAGCATACTCAGGTTCTTTTCCAGAAGCAATTTTCTTTCTTCAAGCAACCTATTCCTTTTACCTCCATCATATATTATGGAGACAGAAACCATGAGAAAGCTGTTGGGATGAGTTTCGGTACTTTTAATATTAAATACCGCTTCATTACTTCCATCGGGGTTTTCAAAAAGTTTTAGTTCTGCCTGTTCCTCTTTGGGCACCGCTCGTTCTATCAACGGCTTTTGCGTTTCCTGAGAGGGGTTCGCTGTATTACTGTTAAATGCAGTAAATACGAAAATGACCATCACCGCAAGAGCCAATGTAAGAACGGCTATGATGGAGAGTAATATAGTATACAATGTCTTACCCTGCAAAATATGACACTCCTTTTAACGATAGATTCTATGTCATTTATCGTCATTTATTGATGAAGTATTAATCGTTCTGTTAAGTAAAAATGTTTTCTGCTTATATTCTATTACCCTATCTATTATCACATCAACCTTTTCAGTTACAATATATTTTTTCCCGTTAGTCAGAGTAATAACGGTATCAGGGGTTGATTCAACTGTTTCAATCCAGTCTGCATTAATCACCAGTTGAGTATTATTGATACGTGTTACCCATATCATAGTTATGCCTCCTTCCCCTTTAAATGTTAGAAGACGAGAGATGGGAAGCTTCACTTCCCATTTCTCACCTGTTTTAATGAATCAATTAACGTTTAATATTTGAAAGTTCCTGAAGAATTTCGTCTGATGTTGTCATAACACGGCTGTTGGCCTGGAACCCTCTCTGGGTTATAATCATTTCGGTAAACTGTTTGGCAAGATCCACGTTGGACATTTCAAGAGTACCGGGAATCAAAACACCTGCCCCATCATTTCCGGGTTGTTTACCTACTTTGAAATCACCGGAGTTTGTTGTCTGCGTAAACTGATTTGCACCCACCTTCTGAAGACCTGCAGGATTTTCAAAGGTTGCAAGCGCAATCTGGCCAAGGGGCTGTTGACGTCCGTTGTCATACACACCGGTAATGATTCCGTCACCACCAATGCTGAAAGTAACCAATGTTCCCGGCGGATAACCGTCAACCCGGGTTGCCTTGACTGATGAATCATCGGCATACATGGAAAGCTGTTCCATATTAAGATTGAACGTAAATGCTTCAGCCCCTGTAGAACCATTAGGCTGTATAGTTACCTCTTTAACAGTTTCAAAGCCTGCTACATTCATAATTTTACCTTTGGAATCAAATTTAATATATCCGCTGTTTTCTTCAGTTGCGGCAGCGTTTGAGCCCCCATCTATTACATAATACCATGAGGTCTGTGGAGGTATTACAGGATCAGCTTCAGGATCGCCTTCATACACATAATTTTTCCATAGTTTTAAGGTTATCTTGTATTCATTGCCGAGAACATCATATACATTTATAGGTACCGTAAAATGCGGAGCGAAATTTTCTTGACCATCATCAGGAATACCATCAGGCCCAGCAGGTGGGGGGGCCGGTGGGGTCGCTACTGCATTTTTATCAAATGTATCTGCTATATCGCTTAGATTATCGGTTTCATCTCCCGAACCACCTACAGGTACTTCGGTCGCATCAAGATTGCCGGACAATATCGCTTCAGTAGTTGGCTTAGCAGCTATAATTCTCTTATTGCTGTTATAAATATCCGAATAGAGATTCAGGGCCATTAAGGGTTCCTGGGTATCGAATTCGTACCCTTCATCACCATAC
>JAAYTR010000200.1 GCA_012523685.1 Clostridiaceae bacterium
AAACTGGGAGGATCTCAGTAAACAAATACGAAATGAATGTAAGAGTTTTCTGAATTTTCTCAAGAAATTTGTTATATGGAAAGAAGTAGACACCTTTGTAAAAAGTGCATGTTTAGAGGTTCTTTATAATATTGAAAACAATATTTCAGTCAAAACTATTGCAGAGAATCTGTTTATCAGCAAAGCATATTTGAGTGAACGGTTTAAACAAATTACCGGGATCTCTTTATCTGAATACATTTACACGACTAAAATGGAAAGAGCAAAATATCTTTTAACCAGCAGTTCCCTTAAAAACTATGAAATTGCTGAGGCTTTGGGATATAATGACCATGAATACTTCAGCAAGGTCTTTAAGAAAAGCACCGGTTTTTCACCAACTGAATACAGAAAAGAAATGAAAAGCAGCTGATGGGAGGCTAACCTGCGATATACCGTAAATAATTCGCTACTTTGTTTGTATAGTGATAAAATTATTATTATGGAATATCATATAAAACAGGATGGAGGACCATTGTAGATGAGCGGGTATAATCGGTACACTACTCAATATAAAAAAAGAAAGAATAATACATTTAAGATAGTATTAATATTTAGTGCTGTTCTTTTGTTTTGTGTCTTTATCTGGCTTGCTGGCAGAGAAATTAATAATATCCGTAATAATACCGGGCAAACCCCGCCCGTAGCGACATCTTCGCCGGTATCAGAAAATAATACACCAACAGTGACACCTGCGCTTAAACCAGCATCCATCCCAAATGCAACCCTCAAAATTGATGGGATTGAATATGCTGTTTCCGGTACACAAGATACCAGGCAAGTCTCATCTTCATTAAATAAATTGAAAGCGGGATTCGGGAAAGGTTCGGTTGCTCACTTCAGCTTTGAAACCCCGCCAGATTCGTATAATATTACACTTTATAAAGATAACAATATAGTATTTACAAGCAAGACATCTGTAATTTTGTCTGATGATATTCCAGCCGATGGTGAATATCAGGGAGTCTGCGAGGCTCAATGGAATCAGGGAGAATTTACAGGAAGCGCTAATTACTATTTTACACTTTTGGCTGATTTTCCGGCGTCGCCTGTAATATCTGCAACAGAGACAAATCCGGGAGAGCTTATTGTATTAAAAATCAAATACCTTAATCCGGATGAGACTGTAGAGATTGAAACAGATTTGGATTTTAAGCCCAATATATTCCGTTATAACAATGAGCACATCATTTTACTTCCGGTAAGCTATTATAATAAGTACGACAGTATCTACAGCTTTAAGCTGATTATAGGGGACGAAACTTTTTCCTATGCTATAAATGTTAAAGATAAAGAGTTTGTTGTCCAGCAGCTTACCATTGATCCTAAAATTGCAGCTGAGACCAGGAACGACAAAAGCGCACAGGAGGTTAAAGAAAAAATTGATCCCCTAAGACCGGTATGTGATGAGGTGGCTCACTGGGAAGGCGAGTTTATAATGCCGGTAGAAGGTGGACGAGTGAGGGAATATGATTTCGGTAAGAGACGCCATGTTAATGGATCCCCTACTTCCTACAGGCACAATGGACTTGATATTGGACATGATCTCGGAGTTCCCGTTATGGCTTCAAACAGTGGAAGGATCCTCATTGCCGATTATATGATCGGGACAGGGAATACTGTTATTATAGAACACGGCTTCGGGCTGAAAACATGGTATTATCACATGGACGAATTAAATGTAAAGACCGGAGATATGGTAAAGAAGGGCGATATAATAGGGAAGGTCGGTTCCACAGGTTTTTCAACCGGGCCGCATTTACACTTTTCCTCATCAATTAACGAGGTTTATATTAATCCAATTACTCTGATTAACGAGGGAATTCCGCTTATAACCAGCCAATAATGATAAATTGTCAATTTTTATACTTGACAAACAATGATATTATTCATAAAATAGTGATTGTTTCTGTAAAGTGGTGGGTATAGCTCAGTTGGTTAGAGCGCCAGGTTGTGGCCCTGGAGGTCATGGGTTCGATTCCCATTATTCACCCCATTAAGTCTGGTGAATAGAGGTTGGAAATTGGGATTAAACCCGGTTTCCAACTTCGAAAACTGGCTTTACAAAGCGATTGAACCTAGAAAAGATCCGGTAATTCCCTAGAAATTATGTGCATTATTTTTAAGGAGAATTGCTTGACAAAGGATGGAATCCTCCTTATAATTGATGTTGCGCCTTTTAATGGTGGGATGTCGCCAAGCGGTAAGGCACCAGACTTTGACTCTGGCATTCGTAGGTTCAAATCCTGCCATCCCAGCCAACTATGATCCACTAGCTCAGGCGGTAGAGCACTTGACTTTTAATCAAGGTGTCCGGAGTTCGAGTCTCCGGTGGATCACCA
>JAAYTR010000201.1 GCA_012523685.1 Clostridiaceae bacterium
ATTCTTTTCAATTGTTTTTATTAGAGTTCCATTTATGGTATCAAATATTGAAATGCTATTATCTATAAACTGAACAAACAGCAATTTTTTATCAGGACTAAGAAACAGCACAGAATCTTCAGCTATTAGATTATCTAACGAAATTTTTTCAATAACGGTATTTTCTATGTCATATGTTTTTATACTTTTATTCTTGTATGAAAGGACACACGTTTTCCCGTCATCGCTGATAACGCCGTTATTAATATCTTTATCCTCAATATTGAATAATTCATTCCCGGAATTTATATCTGCAACGCCGGCCATGTTATTTTTATTAACAATAAATAGCTTATTTTCGTTTATAAAAGTACAAAAATCTATACCCGAGTAATCCATGACATTTATAATTTTCAGATCAGGGATTGAATAAACAGTTATATCGCTATATGAGGGTATGGCTAAAAGTGTTAAATCATAATTTGTATAAAAGTCAAAATAGGCATTTGCCTGAATTTCGGATACAACCGAAAAATCAGAGGTCTTAATTGCTTTTAATTCTCCTGAAGTAAATGCAATTAGAATTACGTTATCATTGTCAGCGAATAAAACTTCTGAGATAGTGTCATTATAGTGGGCTTTCAGTAACAGCTCACTATTTATTACATCCCACAGAAAAAGTTCGCTGTTTTCAAAGGTATAGGAAAGTGCAAGCCTGCCATCCTGTGATAAAACAGCATTATGAACTGATTTATTGTGGCCTTCCAGAGTTTTTGTCTTATCGTTGATAATTGGTTTATATATGTAGACTTTCTCTGAGTTTCGCAAAGAGAAAATGAGCTTTCCCTTAGTATGCGCAACCTGATCAATCGATTCCTTTCTGGTTACGCGATAATTTATAACGTCGCTTGTGTTGTCGTCCTTAAACCAGAACCTTATTGTTCCGTCAAAGGAGGATGATATTATAATATCATTGATTATATAGTAATCTGAAACATAATCCCCATGTATAAAAGTACTTTCTATAACTCCTTTTTGTATATCAATTAAATTAATTTTTTTATCTTCAACAAAGACCAGTTTGGTTGGATATGATGGAAAAAACGAAGCTTTTTCTATATATGACTCGTTGAAGGAGATTGAAGTTTTTTTACCATTGGGAGAGAATAAATCAAGTGAGCCTTTTCCCGCATCAAGAAGGCCAAGGTCTCCACCAAAAAAGTTTGAAATGATAGCAAGTGAACCATCTTCAGAGTAGTCTATATCAGATATTTGATTATATCTTGTTTTGTATGTATTAATCAATGAGAATGATTCCATATCAAATACAAAGGCCTTTCCGACAGAAGTGCCTACTGCCAGGAAATCACCGTTTTTACTGAAAGCCATGCATGATACATATTCAAGCAAATCGTGTGAATCAGAGTCAGCCTCCATTAAATTATCAACATCAATAGTATTAAAGATGTCGCCGGAAACCACATCGGCAAAGCAAATTTTCCCCATACGATAATAGGCAAGAATATTTTTGTCGGCCGAATGTGTCAAAATAGATGCATAATCAGCAATTTGCCAAACAGAATTACCATAGATATCGACACAAACAATGTAATTGTCAAAGCCCGATTCAGATTCGGCTACAGCTATAACAGTACTATTATTAATAAAAAGAATATCACCATCCAGGGGAAGGCCTTTGTTGGTAAACACCTTACCAATAGGCTTTCCGTCTTCAACATTCCAAAAATAAATATAGCCGTTTTTACAGACAGTCAACAATGTTTTACCGTCGGGACTTATATCAAAATAGCTGACACCCATATCATGATCTAATACTATATCCCCGTCAAAGTAGTAATCTGCTTCATAAACAGAAAGTGCTTGCGACAATGCATATTCTGCTTCAGGTACATACGGTCTGTCCGGGTTGGACATATCTTTCGGAAGAGCCGCCTGTGCAGCCAGAATTGCTCTGTATCTGTCACCGTCTTCAAAGTATCTGTCAGATATGTCAGCCAGATATCTTGATTGGCCGATTTGAGTCTCTTTTATTTGCGCAGTAATTTCTAAATTTTTTTGATTTATTTCATAAGACTTTTGCTTTATTTCTTCAGACTTTTTACTGACTTCCAGAGACTTTTGATTTATTAAATAGGCCTGATAAGCACTAAAAGATCCAAAAGCCAAAAAGAATGCAGATAATGATATGGAAGTTGTTAATACAGCTTTTATTAACCTCTCTTTATGGCGCTGCTTAAGATCATCATAGCTGCAATTAAGCATTGGTGAAAGTAGACGCAGACTCTCATTTCTTAGTTTTTTAAACATCTCTTTTTCGGACGCAGCCCTTATGTCTGCAGCCAGAGGCTCAACCTCTATGGTGGATTCTACAATTGAACCGTCCTCCAGTGTCTGGGTTTCATTTATAATGCGAAGCTGTTCCGGGAAGGATTCATTTGGCTCTCCTTCGATTAACAATGCAAGAACTTTATCCTGTCCATGAAGCTTCTTAAAGGTTTCAATTTCTTTTAATACCCATTGTGATTTCTTTGTCCGGGGAGAACATATGACTATTAAATATTCAGAGGATTCCAGTGCTTTTGTGATATTTTCAGCAAGATCAGATGATGTAGGCAATTCCTCCCGGTCTCTGAAAACTCTGTTAATTCTCTTTTTTCCTGATGATTTTACAATACTCTTTGGAATTTTAAATGTTTCAAGTAACCGGTGAAGCCTCTCGGCAACTGCCTTATCAGGCATGGTATGACGGTAACTAATGAAAGCATCATATTTGTAAAAATTCATCTTTTTACCTCATTCTCCATATTAATATTAGATTAATGTTAATAAAACTATGTGTCAAGTATTGGAATATAGCTGGTATTTTAATATTTATGCAATGCCCTTGACCATTGACAAATAAAGATATGAAAAAAGTATTGTATTATTATACACTCTGATGTATAATAATACATATTCTGTTGAAAGTGATGGTGTTTAATATGAAGCATTTGTTGTGTTTAAGTCAATGGACCAGTGAAGAGATAAATGAGACATTAAAATTGGCATATAAGCTTAAATATGAAAACAAAAACGGTATAAGACATAATCATCTTTTAAAAGGTAAATCCCTTGGTTTAATTTTCAGCAAGTCTTCCACCAGAACAAGGGTTTCTTTCGAAGTCGCTATGTATCAATTAGGCGGATACTCGATGTTCTTGAGTGCAAATGATATACAGTTGGGAAGAGGGGAGACTTTTTCTGATACAGCAAAGACTCTGTCAAGATACATAGATGGAATTATGATAAGGACATACAAACAGAGTGATGTGGAAGAATTGGCTGCTTGTGGAAACATACCCGTTATAAACGGTTTGACAGATTCTCAGCATCCCTGCCAGGTTCTGGCTGATCTTCAGACAATAAAGGAATACAAGGGAAAACTTAAGGGACTAAAACTGGCTTATGTAGGTGACGGCAATAATGTAGCCAACTCACTTATGATAGGTTGTGCCAAGGTAGGCATGAATATTTCGGTGGCTACACCAGAAGGCTTTGAATGTGATGCACAATCTGTTAAGCTAGCTAAGGAGGCTGCGGCCGAAACGGGAGCCATTGTGGTAAACGGCTATGATCCAAATGAGGCAGTAAAAGATGCTGATGTGGTGTATACCGACACATGGGTCAGTATGGGAATGGAATCAGAAAAAGAAAAAAGGGTTAAAATTTTTATGCCTTATCAGGTCAATAAACAGCTAATGCAGAAGGCAAAAGATGATGCGATTTTTATGCATTGTTTACCAGCCTACAGAGATTATGAAGTGACCGCAGATGTTATTGACGGACCTCAATCAGTTGTATTCGATGAAGCGGAAAACAGGCTTCACGCACAAAAAGCTGTACTTGTAAAACTCATGGGGTGATAAAATGTCCGGTCAGTTATTTATCAGGCGCGCGACTGCACAGGACGCGCCTGCTGTTTTTTCTATAATACAAAAAGCATTTAATGAATACAGTAAAATAACAGGTCAAACTAACCTTGAAGCCCTCCGCGAGACTGTGGAGGATATTGCAAAGGAGATAGAAACAAAAACTGTTTATATTGCTGTTCTAAACGATATTATTGTGGGGACGGTA
The DNA here is from genome assembly GCA_012523685.1 of Clostridiaceae bacterium. Lineage (GTDB taxonomy): Bacteria > Bacillota > Clostridia > DSM-8532 > DSM-8532 > DTU059. The sequence continues at coordinate 4,117 of JAAYTR010000201.1, forward strand.
AGGTTGAGTATTGAGGGTGATGAAGCCTATCTCAGCAGATTTGCCGTAGATTGCAACAGTCAGAATGCCGGAATAGGCAAAGCCCTTATGAATGAGGTAGATACGTACCTTAAGGAAATGAGGGTAAAAAGAGTAACTCTGCACACATCATCAAAGCATGATGTTCTTATGCGCTTTTATTATGGAATAGGCTTTTACGTGGAAGCAATTGAAACTGACAGAGGCTATTTAAGGGCATACATGGTAAAAGAATACTGATACTGTAAATCATTTTCGACCAAAGCTGACAATCGGTAGAATATATTGTACATTTTATTGAGCGCAATTTTTTACTATATGAAATAAAACCCAAATACAGTATAATAGATACAACAACCATGCTTGAACAAGCGAGGGAAATTCAGTATGGCTTTTGCAAAAAAAACTGTCATAATATATCTAATCATGGCATTTCTCGTCATGACACTTGTGTCATGCAAATCTGTTGAAAGAATAAAACCCGTTAG
>JAAYTR010000202.1 GCA_012523685.1 Clostridiaceae bacterium
AAAGTAACAAATCACATAATGCAAGTTAATTACAAATATTTAGATAAACTTAGCAACAAAATGCATTATTAATGATTTTCTTGAACATTGTTTACAATTTAATATGTCCATGTTATAATATTACGGCGTAAATAAAGAGTGGTCCGCTGTCTGCAATATCCAGAAAGAATATACGGAACAGATAAGAACGCTCTATGATTAGGAGGAAAACAAAATGGATATCATTCGTGCACTTGAACAAGAAGGCATGAAGCAGAACCTGCCAAACCTTAAGATTGGTGACTATGTAAAAGTCAATGTTAAGGTAAAGGAAGGAGCCCGTGAGAGAATACAAGTTTTTGAAGGAACCATCATTGCTATGCATGGCGGCGGTATCAGAAAGACTGTTACCGTTAGAAGGCTTTCCTTTGGTATAGGCGTTGAGAGAGTATTCCCGGTTCATTCCCCAAAGGTTGACTCGTTTGAAATTATCAGAAGAGGTAAGGTAAGAAGAGCAAAACTCTACTACCTGCGTGACCGTGTTGGTAAGAGAGCAAGAGTCAGAGAGGATATCGGAGCTTCCAAAGATTAATAGCTTGAACAAGAGAGGACAAAAAAGTCCTCTTTTTGTTTTGTTTGAAAGATCCTTTACTGCACTCAGAACAACATGATTTGGTGTTATCCTGAGCACTGCGTATATAAGTTTAGCAGCTACGCCGCTTAATTACGTTTGTACAAACTGTCAACCTAAGCGGTACGCAGCACCCTCCGCTGCCATCCTGAGCGGCACGTAGCCCTCCCACTGCCATCCTGAGCGGAGCGTAGCGTAGTCGAAGGATCTTCTCTCTCGACTTAAAGAATCAGAATGACATTTATACTCAGGGTGGCAAAAGCCAGCTACTGTTTAATGCAGTTTTAGGATACAATAGAGATAAGATTTACCCAACGGATATATGGAGTGATAAACAAATGATAATTCAATGGTTTCCCGGACATATGGCGAAAACAAGACGAGTCATATCTGAAAATCTAAAATTGGTAGATGTTGTTGTTGAACTGCTGGACGCGCGGATTCCCCAATCCAGCAGAAACCCTGAAATTGATTCAATATTGAGGGATAAACCCAGAATTATAGCTCTAAACAAAAGTGACTTATCTGATCCGGAACAAAATAAAAAATGGAAAAATTATTTTGCAAAACAAGGAATCAGCGTTATTTACACAAATGCTATAACAGGCATGGGCCTTGGAGAACTTAAGGGAAAGTTAAAACAGCTTACAAGAAAGAAACTTCAGTCAGCTCAGGCCAGAGGCCGCATGCAAAGACCAATAAAGACAATGGTTGTAGGTATTCCCAATGTGGGAAAGTCTGCATTTATCAATAAAATTGCAGGAAAAGCCAGCGCTGAAACCGGAGACAGACCCGGTGTAACCAGATCGCAGCAATGGGTCCGAATTAATCCTGAGATTATGCTGCTGGATACCCCCGGAATTCTATGGCCAAAATTTGAGGATAAGCTGACAGGCCTGAATCTTGCTTTTACCGGAGCTATTAAGGATGAAATAATGGATACCACCGAGCTTGCAGCCATGCTTCTTGAAAGACTGGCCGTTCTTTATCCTGAGAGAATAAAAGAGAGATACAAATTGGAAAATCCAGAGGACAAGAAAGGCTTTGATCTTTTGACCGAGGCCGGGAAAAGACGCGGCTGCCTGATTGCGGGAGGCGAGATAGATCTTAATAGAATTGCTGCGATTGTACTTGATGAATTCAGGGGTGGAAAAATAGGA
>JAAYTR010000203.1 GCA_012523685.1 Clostridiaceae bacterium
AATGGGATTTAGGGAAAAATTTGATTTGCCAATTTTTGCAGAAGGAACACCTTTTCAGCAGATGGTTTGGAAAGCTCTTATGACCATACCTTACGGTGAAACAAGGAGCTATAAAGATATTGCTGTTCAAATTGGTAAAGCAAAAGCATGCCGCGCAATCGGGATGGCCAATAACCGCAATCCGATATCCATTATCATTCCCTGCCATAGGGTAATAGGATCAAAGGGAGAGCTTGTGGGCTACGGAGGGGGACTGGATATTAAAGAGCGGCTTCTTAGACTGGAAGGGATTAAGTTAGCGGGTAAAAAAGTAATAATTTCATAATATCAGCAGCAAGGGATTTCTTGCAAATGACGGTTTCTAATGAGATAATCTATTCAAAGAATAATTATAAAATAATAAAAATACTGGAGTTGAAGATATGAACAGAAAGCTCAAGGATGAAAACACCGACAGATTATTTGAAGCAATTCTTATGCTTGAAACTGTTGAAGAATGTTACGATTTCTTTGAGGATCTGGGTACAATTTCAGAAATTAAAGCTTTTGCCCAGCGCTTTGCCGTTGCAGGCATGTTAACTGAGAAAAAAACATATAAAGAGATACATGAGGCAACAGGTGCAAGCGAAGCTACTATCAGCAGAGTCAGCAGGGCTCTTAATTATGGAGCAGACGGATATCGTCTCGTGCTTGACCGATTAACACAAAAGGAGTTATAAAATGGGATTATTGGAGAAAATCTTTGGCAGTTATTCAGAGAAAGAGCTAAAGAGAATAAAACCTATTGTTGATGAAATAGAGGCTATGGAGCCGGAAATAAAAAAGCTGTCCGATGCTCAATTAAAAGGGAAAACACAGGAATTTAAGAATCGCCTGGCCAACGGAGAAACACTTGATGATATTCTTCCGGAGGCTTTTGCCGTTGTAAGAGAAGCATCTGTCAGGGTGCTTGGTATGAGACATTTCAGAGTACAGCTTATTGGCGGAATAATACTTCATCAGGGACGTATTGCCGAGATGAAAACAGGTGAAGGTAAAACATTAGTTGCGACCCTGCCGCTTTACCTGAATGCACTTACAGGCAAGGGCACTCATTTAGTTACTGTTAACGATTATCTGGCTAAATATCAATCGGAGCTGATGGGAAAGATTTATAATTTTCTCGGTCTTTCTGTAGGCGTTATAGTCCATGATATGGATAATGAAGAAAGAAGACATGCTTATAATTGCGACATTACCTATGGAACCAACAATGAGTTCGGATTTGATTATCTTAGGGATAACATGGTTGTTTATAAGGAAAATATGGTTCAGCGGGGCTTAAACTATGCAATTGTGGACGAAGTTGACTCCATTCTTATAGACGAAGCAAGAACACCATTGATTATCTCCGGGCAGGGTGAAAAATCTACCGACTTATATATGCAGGCCGATTCATTCGCAAGACGGCTCACCAAACTGATTGTTAAGGAAACAGATGATAAGCAACAGCTTGATGACAGAGAATATGATTATATAGTAGATGAAAAGGCACATACAGCCACCTTAACTCAGAGAGGCATAGAAAAAGCCGAGAAGTTTTTTGGGATAGAAAATCTTTCAGATATTGAGAATATGACAATATCCCATCACATTAACCAGGCACTTAAGGCTCATGGCCTTATGAAGAATGATGTTGATTATGTGGTTAAAGATGATGAGGTTATTATCGTCGATGAATTCACAGGCCGGTTAATGTACGGGCGCCGTTACTCAGACGGCTTGCATCAGGCAATTGAAGCGAAGGAAGGGGTTAAGGTAGAACGTGAGAGCAAAACTCTTGCCACCATAACCTTCCAGAACTATTTCAGAATGTATAATAAACTTGCCGGTATGACAGGTACTGCTCTTACCGAGGAGCAGGAATTCAGAGCCATATATAATTTGGATGTTATACCCATTCCAACCAATTTACCTGTTATACGAAAAGATCATGATGATGTAGTCTATAAAACAAAAAATGGTAAATTTGCGGCTGTGGTACGGGATATAGAGGAAAGTCATAAAAAAGGACAGCCGGTTTTAGTAGGTACAATATCCATAGAGACCTCGGAAATGCTGAGTGGAATACTAAAGAAATATGGTATAAAGCACAATGTGCTAAATGCTAAATATCATGAGAAGGAAGCTGAAATTGTAGCCCAGGCCGGTAAATTTGGTGCTGTAACTATATCCACCAATATGGCAGGTCGCGGTACCGATATTATGTTAGGTGGTAATCCCGAATTTCTTGCCAAACAGGAGATGAGGAAGCTGGGCATGGAAGAAGCTCTGATTCTGGCATCTATCAGCTTTGATGAAACCGATGATGAGCAGGTTTTAAAGGCGCGTCAAATATATAAGGATTTGTATGAAAAACTCAAGAAAGAAACGGATAAAGAAAAAGAAATGGTTATTAAAGCCGGCGGGTTGAAGATCATAGGTACCGAAAGGCATGAATCCCGCAGAATAGACAATCAGCTCAGAGGACGTTCAGGCCGTCAGGGCGACCCGGGTGAAAGCCGCTTCTATATTTCACTTGAAGACGATCTGATGCGTCTTTTCGGATCTGAGCGTATGGAAAGAATGGTAGATGCCCTGGGGCTGGACGAGAACCAGCCTATTGAGGCAAAATTGTTATCCAATGCCATAGAAAGCGCCCAGAAAAAGATCGAGGGAATCAATTTCCAGAGACGTAAAAGCGTGCTGGAGTATGATGATGTTATGAATCAGCAGCGCGAGATAATTTACTCTGAACGCGCAAAGGTTTTGAATGGAGAGAACATTAAAGAATATATCATGAAAATGATAGATAATATTGCCGGGAATATTGTGGATCTTTACTGCGGAGAGAGTGACATTCCGGACAACTGGGATTTAAAAGGGCTCGCCTCATATGCCGAAAGTATTCTTCTGCCCGCCGGTACACTGGACTTTAAATCTGTTGATCTCGAAACTGTTACTTCGAAGGATATAAAAGATACAATAATACAAAAAGCTCACAAAATATATGAAGAAAAAGAAGCTGAACTGGGCGAAGAGCTTATTCGTGAGGTTGAAAGAAGAGCTCTGCTAAAAAGTGTAGACGAAAAATGGATGGATCATATAGATGCCATGGATCAGCTGAAGTACGGTATTGGTCTAAGAGCTTATGGTCAGCACGATCCGGTTATTGAATACAAACGAGAAGGCTTTGATATGTTCGAAGAAATGATTCGAAATATTCAGCAGGATACAGTCAAAATGATCCTTCACATAAAGAAGGAGAATATAGTTGTTAAGAGGGAGCAGGTTGCAAAGCCGACAATGGCTTCCCACGGTGATGACGGTGTAAGAAGACCAAAGAAACGGGATGTTGCCAAAGTAGGGCGTAATGACCCTTGTCCCTGCGGGAGCGGCAAAAAATACAAAAAATGCTGTGGAGCTAATTAAATATTCATTTAGAAAACCCGGTATATACCGGGTTTTTCTTGTATTTAGATGAAAGAGTGGCATATATAGCAAGGATTACTTGATGTATTGCTAACAGTAATGTTACAATAATATCGTAAATTATTTTATTTAGTTATATTACTGAAAATAAAAGGTCTTGGAGGGGAATTATGCTGAATATTAAAGAAGAATTATCAAAATATGAACTTATTGATGTAACGAGTATAGAAGAAAAAATTGGCATAATACCGGACGACATGAAGAACGCCATTGACCTTTATAATAAAGCATTAGAAGATTTAAAAAGTGATAATGAAGATATTGCAATTATTGCATTAAAAAAAGCTATAGCCATATACCCCGCATTCTACGAAGCCATGAATCTAATGGGGCTTTGCTATTTAAGTTTGGACGATGAGTATAATGCAAGGCGTATGTTCAACAAAGTCATTAAAATGGAAGACAGTAGTTTGCGGGCATCGAATTATTTAGATAAACTGGATGGTAAAATTACGGAGGCAGACAATAACAATAATACCAGACAAAAAAAATATAAAAAGGCGGCTATGGAAACAGTATCCTGGCTTAAAAGCGGTCTTTCTCCGGAGCGGAACAACCCTTACTACATAAAATATATTCTGGGATTTTTATTAGGTGTTTTGACGTTATGTCTTGTCTGGATACTGGTGCCGGATAGCAGTCCCATAAATATTGATCTTGGCAATATTTTTAAGAGGACAGAGAGTGTATCCCCCCAGGTCGAAAAACTTGAAAAAGAAAAAAATGATCTGGCGGCAAGGCTGAAAGATGCAAACGAGGCTTTGAGAAAAGCTACTGAGAATGAGAAGGCATTGCAGTCCCGATTGGAGCAATATGCATACTGGAGCGATATATTAAGAGGTTTGCAAAAACTGGCTGATGAAGGGAAATATAAGGATGTAGTAATGCAGATTGAAAGGGATTTGTCAGGACTGGAAAAGCCTGAGGATATTGAAGCAGAAATTAATACCCTTAACAATGAATGCAAACCAAAAGCAATATCTCAGTTCTATGAGGCGGGGCGGGAAATCTACAGATCAAATGCAAATGCCCAGTCTGTTGAAGTATACCAGGAAGCGGCTAATGAGTATAGAATGGCTATTGCTATTATCGAGGAACTGGATTTAAAACCTAATATATTAACAAGTGTTTATTATTACGGAGGCAAGGCGATAGCATTATCCCAATACCCCTCCAGGGAGGAAGCTGAAAAAGAAGCGTTACACTGCTTCAGAGTAGTAACAGAGGTGGCACCAAGATCAGAACTGGCGTCCTATGCGTGGGGAAGAATTAATGATATCGAGAACGGAAGAACAATAAAACATTAGAAATTAAAGTAATTAAAGGGGTTGTCATAAATGACAACCCCTGGTTTTTTGTTTTACCTGGCTATTTTGTAGCTAAAACTTTTTTAAGCTTTGCAAATCTTGGCAGTCCTTCCTCGATAGGAGGGCTGGATTCTCCTTCTATAAGAGGAAGTGCATAATCTATGAAATCCTGAGTTAATCCTGTACCGTCAGCGGTAATCCACTCCCGCGGAATTTTCTTTTCTGTATTAGCAACGGCTGAAAGATTTACAAGCACATAATTACAGAAATACTTGCCGTTCTTTTCAGATCTCTCGTAAGCTACCATATGGTCTGTAGTTCCTTCTACTGCATATTGAACAGCCTTTTGCCCTGCGGTGAAAGCTTCTTCAACATCAGTTTTTGAAGCCCAGTGAGCGGCACATCTCTGCAGCAACGAAAACTCAATGGCGCGGGTTTTGCAGCCAAGTTCATTCTTTAATACATCAGCAAGTACCGATGCAGTTCCGCCTAATTGAGCATGTCCGAATGAATCCTTGGTTTTGGCTAAATCAGAGCCGTATTCTGAAATATACTTGCCGTTCTTATCTTTAATTCCTTCTGATACAGCAACGATCAGCTTATGGTTCTTGCTTTCATAAACCCTTTTACAATCTGCAATGAATTTGTCCATGTCAAACACTAATTCAGGAAGATAGATAAGGTCCGGGCCTGCGCCTTTGTAAGAGGCAAGTGCGGTAGCTGCTGTAAGCCAGCCGGCATTTCTTCCCATAACCTCAAGTACACAAACCATAGGAGTGTCATAGACATGAGCATCGTGATAAACTTCCATAGTTGAGGTTGCTACATATTTTGCTGCACTGCCATAACCCGGGCAATGATCTGTAGCATAAAGGTCATTATCAATAGTCTTGGGAACACCCATAACACGACATTCATATCCGGCTTTCTGCATGTATTTGCTGATCTTATTACAGGTATCCATTGAGTCGTTACCGCCGTTATAGAAGAAATAACGGATATCGTATTTTTTAAAGACTTCAAGAATTTTTTTGTAATCAGTATCATCCTTATCAGGGTCAGCCAGTTTATATCTGACTGAGCCTAATGCTGAAGAAGGTGTTGTTTTTAAAAGCTCAAGTTCTTTAGGATCCTCCATGGACATGTCATAAAAATTCTCTTCAAGTATTCCACGGATACCGTTTGCAGCTCCATAGACTTTGGGAATACAGTCATTCTTAAGAGCTTCAGTAAAAACCCCTGCCGCACTGGCATTAATAACAGATGTAGGTCCTCCTGACTGACCAAAAATTAAATTTCCGACTAATTTTGACATCTTACTACCTCCATTTTTAAATCAAATCATGTCAAGGATATATTAAAATTTTTAATTGTATTATATTTAACAAAACCCATTATATTATAAAGCAAAACATAACACAATGCTGAAGAAAATTAAAAATTCTCACAGTAATTCATGGAAAAGCAGCAATATGCATAAAATAATAATGTATATATTTGTAAGTAAAATCGGCTGGTGATATAATTAATATTATTGTTTTTTTAGAGGATTAAGGCAAGGGATGGCTTATCGCTCATGGATAAAAATGTTCTGTTGTATGTTAAAAGTCGTTTCATTAAAAATATTCTGCTGAAGTCTGTAGTTAAAGCTCAAATAGGTGTCATTGATATAATAGATCCGGATGACATGACAATAAAGCTTGATGCATATGGAGATTCCATTGTTCTTGCTGTCATTGAAATTACTGATGACAACAAAGCATCTGTATACGAAGTTGTGAACCGCATCAAGGATGTATATCCTTCGGTTCCGGTAGTGGCCATAGTTTATAAGGATACATATGAAATAGTGAATTTTGCAATTAGACTTGGTGTCAAAGACATATTGTTTCTGACAAAAAATGTTGAAACCTATGTTGAAGCAATTCAAAACAAGATGGCTAATTACTATGACATAATAAAAAAACAGGAGAAAGATACATTTTTATCTGAGATGATTAATGAGGATATTAATATCAGAGAGTCTTTAAACCTGGAATTAAAACGTGCTATAAGAGGGAATTACTCAATATCCTTTATTCTTGCATATCTAAGCGGGCATGAGCCTGAGGTTGTTCAATCGATAATCAACACAAGCAAAAGATTTATCAGGGATACCGACAAGCTCCTTTTAATGGATGAAGATACTTTTATTGCAGTCTTCCCTTTTGTGGAAAAAGCAAATGTTCCGTTGCTGGAAGAAAAATTCAGGGAAGCTTTTAAGAAAGAATCAAAGAGAGTGGGAATTCATAAGAAATTTTGTCTTTACGGAGCCACTTTCCCGGATGACGGGGATTCTCTTGAACAATTGCTGGACCGCTTAGAGAAAGGCATCAACAACAGCCTGGTTATTAGCAGCGTTCAGATTCCGTTAAGCTCGCTTACTGTATCGGACATTGAGGAATATAAGAAAAAAATCAGGCAATATAAAAAGTTTTTTTAATGGATATTTTGATGTTTTCTGGGTTTGATTAATTGTTCAAATATTTGCTGAAGTATATTATTGAATTTCTACTTGTTAGCAAATAAAAATATGATATAATATACTCTGGACAGGCAAAATAAAGGATGTATATTGTTTTTATTATGTATACAAAGTACATTGTTCATAATATTCAAGGAGGGAATTACATGGCAAGAAAAATGAAGACAATGGACGGTAATACAGCAGCGGCTCACGTGTCGTATGCATTTACCGAAGTTGCTGCAATTTATCCCATAACGCCGTCATCAAATATGGCCGAAGCAATTGATG